>JAAWCL010000171.1 GCA_022793235.1 Bacilli bacterium
TATTTATCATTAAGAGGAATAGAAAAATCATGTAAAACAGATATAAGATATATGTGGATTTTAGATGATATGAAAGCACCAACATTTGCAACGATAGGAAATTTTATTAGAGATGATTTAACAGATTCAATTGAAAATATTTTTATAGCAATTAATAAAGTTATTTTTGAAAAAGATAATGTAGATCTTAATCATACATATATAGATGGAACAAAAATAGAAGCAAATGCAAACAAATATACATGGGTATGGAAAAAATCTTGTATAAAAAATAGAGATAAAACATTTGTAAAAGTAACAGAAATAATAGAGAAAATGAATAACGAAGATTTAAGTCTTTTAGGAATAAAATTCGAAACACGTACAGAATATGCAATAAAATATATCGAAAAATTATTAAAAGAATATAAAAAACAATTAAATATTGATGAAAGTACATTTGTATATGGAAAAGGAAAAAGAAAAACGCCATATCAAAGAAAATATGAAGAATTGAAAGAATATAAAGAAAAATTAGAAAGATATGCAAAACAAATAGAAATATGTGGAGAAAAAAGAGGAAGTTATTCAAAAACAGATACAAGTGCAACATTTATGAGAATAAAAAGAGACTATATGGGGAATGATCAACTCTTACCAGCGTATAATATGCAAGTAGCAGTATGTGATGAATATATAGCAACAGTAGATGTAAAACAATACGCATCAGACACAGATTGTTTTGTACCATTAATGGAAAAATTTAATAATCAATATGGAAAATATCCACTATATCCAATAGCAGATGCAGGATATGGGTCATATAATAATTACTTATATTGTGAGCGACATGGAATGGAAAAGTACATGAAATTTACAATGTTTGAAAAGGAAACAAAAAATGAGAAATATAGAGATAATCCATACAGAGCAGTAAATTTTTCACAAGATGAAAATGGAAAGATAGTATGTCCAAAAGGAAGAAAGTTTAACTTCAAATATGAACAACATGTAAAAGGAAACAATTATGGAAGAACAGAAGAAGTATATGAATGTGAAAGTTGTGAAAATTGCGAATATAAAAAGGAATGTTGTCCAAGAGCAAAAAATAATAGAACAATACGATTAAATCGAGAATTAACATCAATACATGAAGAAGTATTAAGAAATTTATGTTCAATACAAGGAGCATTGCTTTGTATGAATAGAAGTATTCAAGCAGAAGGAACATTTGGAATAATAAAAAGTGATAAATCATATAAAAGACTACGAAGAAAAGGAATAGAAAATGTAATGTTAGAGCTTACATTAATAGCATGTGGATTTAATTTATATAAATATCATAA
>JAAWCL010000172.1 GCA_022793235.1 Bacilli bacterium
AGAGACACTCCGAGCTAAAATAAGCAGTATAATAATCGTGTTTTTATTTACTTATGACGAACTTGAAGTTTTTCCATTTTTATGATACAATTATATAATCTATAGAAACTATTAACTATGTAGGAGTATGCTCTTACATCACAAATGGAGGTAAAAATATGAAAAATCGCCCCTACAGACCAATTAAAATTTGTAACTCTTCTAACAGTCGGATAATAACCCGACGATGCATAACACGCTGGGCAAGAAATCGACATTATAACAACATCTTTTTTGAAAGAACTTTTAGAAATGAAGAAATAGAAAGATTGTTAAAATTAAAAAAGACAATTGAATCTATTGAATTCGACATTTTTGACGATTTAAATACTACATTAAACTCTTTTGTAGAATTAATTAATGTTATAACAGAGTTCTATGATTATAGACCCTTAAAGGTCATTACAGAAAAAGATCTTGTTGATTGTTTTAATGATTTTTTGAAAGAAGTTATAAGAAGGAATTCAGAAGTTCCCATAGGGTATCGAAACAGATCAAAACCTAACGAAAGAGTTACTGACAAAAACCTACTTTTTGGAGACGCTAAAGAAGTAAAAGGAAATGCTGTTGGAATTATTAAAGAGTATAATGGAAAAAAATATAAAATTCTTGTAAAAATGACTCCAATATTCAGATGGCGCAAAGGAACTGTAAAAAATATCGAAAACAAAAAAGTAATGTTACGGCAAAGCGTTATTAGAAGTACTTCTAATAATATAAAATATGAATTAGTTAAAGCCTGTGATATCATTCTAAAAAAATGTATGGTTTCTAACTAAAGTCTTTAGGTTTATCCAAAAATGCAAGTAGCTTAATGAATGTTAAAAAACGTCCATTAAGCTACTTGTATTTATAAAAGCAAACAATAAGCCGGGTTCTGTTTTAAATAGTCATTTATCTAGGATATATATTGCTATATATCTCAAGCCACTCATGTACTAACTAGACTAAACGAGTAGTTTTTATAAGTCTATATATACAAGGTGTTGCTCCAGATAGGGTTTACATTGACGCGTTGTATCACTACCACGCCGGTAAGCTCTTACCTCACCTTTTCACCATTGCCATATAAAAATATGGCTGTTATTTTCTGTTGCACTTTCCCTAAGGTTACCCTCGCTTGACGTTATCAAGTATCCTTACTCTATGGAGCCCGGACTTTCCTCTCGCAAAGCCTTTCGACTTTTGCCAGCGACTATTTTGATTACTTTTACATTACTATTATATATTAAAATTAAAGTTTATTCAACATCTTTCTCAAAATGTTGATAATCCTTTCTATTTGACCAATTTCCTCCCCAAGACCAACCATACTTCATAAATATTTCATATAGTTCATCATTTTTATTGATTTTATGCTCATAATTCATATTTCTATCTGCATACAAACTACTAGACAATAATCTTATTCTTCCGTTTGCAACATATGGATTATATAGTGGAATAATCTATTAAATTAATCTTCTCTACTTTATATTTAATTTCATAAAGTTCTTTAAAAATCTGTAATACTTCTTCTGCT
>JAAWCL010000149.1 GCA_022793235.1 Bacilli bacterium
CAATTGCTAAATAACTTGAATATGTATATGATATCATTGGTGCATTAATTCCTAAAATAGCTCCTAAAATACATCCTATAAAAATTGCAATTATTATCATCTTTTTTCCCTCTTTCTATTTTTATTCCATATATTTAGTTTTAATTTCGTCATTATACTTTGGTATTTTCAATCGATTGATTTTTTCAATCGAAACATCATACCCTAGTTTCTTCAATTCATCTACATATCCACCATTTCCTAATAGGGCACTTTCTATATAGGTCTGATTTCCTATTGCTTTTATTACATAAGGTGGCAATATTCTTTGTCCATTGACTTTAATAAAACCATTAAAATTATTATTAATAGTAACAATATCTGACATATTAATAATTCTCTCTTCATTTATAGAAATTGCTTCTGCACCTGCTTGTTTTAATGAATTTACAATTACTAATAAATTTTCTGATTTAATTTTTCCTAACTCTTCATTTTCCTTTTCTCGCAAAGTAACTTGGATTCCTTCTCCTTCAACATCTGTCTTTCCAAGTGTCATATTTACTTGTCTTAGTTCTTTATTTACTACTTCTTCTGTTTCTTCGTTAGATTGCTTTGTTTGCTTATATTCTTCAATTTTTGTTGCTACTTCTTGATATTTTAGTTCTGTTTCTTCGTATTTTGCTTTCCAGTTAGCTAATTCTGTTCTTAGTTCTGTCTCTCTCATATTTTCAATTGCTGTAATATCTGTTTGATTTACAATTTTAAATTGCATAAACATGATTAGAACTAATGCAAAACAAGAAATTGCAATTGCAATTGCCATGGTGATTTTTTCACTTTTTACACTATTTTTCATTCTTTATATCAGTCCTCTCTTAAGATACAAAATATCTATTTTGAATTTTGCACATATTTATATGTAATAACTCCTGTATATTTAGGAATCGTTATATTATTTGATTTTTTTAATTCTACCCCAACACTTGCTTCTCTTAATATTTCTAGGTATCCTCCTTGTCTTGATAAAGCTGCTAATTGTTCTGGCAAGCCAATAGCTTTTATTTCAAAAGGAGCTCCTACTTTTTCACCATTAATATCAATAATATTACCACCACATGAAATACTACTAGTTGGCACAATTCTTTGGTCATTAATTGAAATAGCTTCTGCTCCTGCATTTTTTAATTCGTTAATAACACTTAACACATCTGCATCATGAACAATCAAATCACTAGCATTTAATACTGTATTTGGGTCTTTCTTTCCATCACTTAAAGTTACTATCACTCCTGGTCCTGTTACTTCTGTTATTCCAATCATTTTATTTCCTTTTTTTATTTCTTCTTCCTTTTGCTCTAGCTCAGCATTATTTTGTGTTGAACTCTGTCTTTCTTTTTCTAATTCTTTTTCTGCTTTTTCTAAGTCTTTGTATTTATTATCATATCTTTCTTTATATCTTAAAACTTCTGCTCTTAGTTCATCATTTCCTCCTTTATTTTCTCCTATAATAGAGTTTGAACCTGTCACTGTTTTTATTTGTATACATATTCCTAATGTTAAAGCAAAACACATCATTCCTAAAACAATACTTATTACATTTTTATTTTTCACTTTTACTATCAATCCTTTCTAGAAACATAAATCTTGTAATATTTCTATTTCACCTCAATTGTAGTTTTTTAACTAAACATTTAAACTTTCTCTAAAATAGACTCTAAATTTATTATTTAAATCTCCATTTGCAAAGATTTCTCCTTGTTTTCCTTTTTCTTTTTCAATAATAGCATTTACATATAACATTTTATTGCCTAAATTAGAATTATCGCCTAAATATACTTTCTTTTTTTCTTGTTCTAAATATATACTATATTCATTTTTGTTTGTAATGTCAATACTTGTAACTTTAGTATCTAATTCATATTCTTTAGTTGCATTCATTATTTTAATAACATCTTCTAATTTTTTTAAATCTTCTTCATTTAAGCGTGCACCTTCTAGTACTTGTTCTTCTTTAGTTTCTATTCCTTGTAAAATCATTTTTTGCATATTGTCTTCTGATATTTCTAAGATATAACCTTGTTTATCTACATACGCATATTTTCCTAAAAAATCTACACTATATGCATGTTGCCTTTCTTCTACTTCTATTTGTATTGTGTTTGGTATTTTTCTATGGATTTTTACATTTTTTATATATGGATTTTCTTTTATTTTTTTGATTACTTTTCCGCTGTTAAAGCGAAAAATATTCTCATCTAGTTGCATCTCAGACAAGCTTATAATTGTTTCACTATTAATATGATTGTTATTTACTACTTGTATTTCTTTTATGTTAAAAATCGGTGAAACCATAGCAAATGTTATACCACCTATGATTGCTCCTAATAACAATAATATTTCTAACACAATTATTATTTTTTTGTTTCTTATTTTTTTTCTTTTTTCCTCTTGTGTCAATTTTCTTTTTCTTTGTTCTTCTTGTTTTATCTTATTTCTATTAGTCATTTGTATTACTGTTTCTGTATCTATGTCAAAACTTTCTTCTTGTTTTGCTCTATTTTCTTTAATTCTTTTTTCTCTTTCTTTTGCTTTTTTTCTTTTTGCTTTTTCGTCTTTCTCATCATTACTAGCTTGTCCATAATTCATATAATAAAAATCTATCTCTGGTTGTTTATTCTTTTTTGCCATAATCTCTTCCTCCTTTGCTTTTTATTTTTATGTATTGATAATATAGAAAAATGCCAATTTTGCTATACTAGAACAAAAGGGGCATGATTAAAATTTCTTGACATTTTAAATTACTTTTCATGCCTCGTTTTTGTTCTCACTGAAATTTTTTCGTATTGTAAAATTGAAATTTTTTAATTACTAATTTGTATATCAATTCCTAAGTTTTTTAATTTTTGATCAAATCTTTCATATCCTCTTAAAATATATTCTATGTTTTCTATTTTTGTAGTTCCTTTTGCTACAATTCCTGCTAATACTAATGCAGCTCCACCTCGTAAATCAGTTGCTTTTACATTAGCTCCATACAATTTTCTAACACCTTTTATTACTGCTGTTTTTCCTTCTATTGTTATTTTAGCTCCCATACGTATTAGTTCTTGTGTGTATTTATATCTATTTTCAAATAGATTTTCTACTATCACAGAACTTCCTTTAGCTATTGTTAAAGATGTTGCAAATAATGATTGCATATCTGTTGGAAATCCTGGATATGGCATAGTTTTAATGTCTATTGCTTTTAATTTTTTAGGTGCTTGTATTTCGATTTCGTTTTTTTGGACATATAATTTGCATCCTGTTTCTTC
>JAAWCL010000013.1 GCA_022793235.1 Bacilli bacterium
AAATTAATATTCACACTATTAATAACAATTTTTATTCCTCATCTTTTTTATCAACTCTTAATAATCCCTCTTCTAACTCCTCTAAAGCCCTACCTATGTTTTTTGTACTTTTATATTCATTTTCTGGTTTTTGTAAATAGTCAGTTCTTGCTATTTCTTTACTTCTTCTAGCTGCAATATGTACTAATTCATATTTAGACGAAACAATATTTAGTAATTTATCTATTGAAGGATAAATCATTGTATCACACTCCCTATAATATAAGAATAGTACGTTATCTTTTTTTATGCAAGTAACCTGACAAAATTAGACATTTTATTAGATCACTATTTTACAAAAAAAATCACCAAAGTGATTTTTTATTATTCTTATTGAAATTGTGAGCATGAACCACATTGAATGTTACTTACTACATTCTCTTCACAACAAGAATATTCTGGTCTATATGTATGTCTATATACATGATGGTTAATTATTCTTGTTTTAATTGGGCATACATGGGGTACTTCATGCATTATTGTTCTATGAATACAGCGTTCTCTTGGACATTCATTTATAGGAGATGTACAACAATCTGACATCATATTCATATCTTGTGCTTCATTTTGTTGAATCATGTTAATGTCAATATTATTGTAATTTATACCATTATCTCCTGTGTAACTATTGTCAAATTCAAAATTGTTCATGTTTGTATCTTGTCTTTCAAACATTTTTTATCCTCCATTCTAATTTATTTTATGAGCCTAATCATTCCTTGCCTATTATTAGTGCCTAAGAGAGATTGATTCTTTCTACTTTATTAACTAAACTTTTTAGTTTTTACTTGAATGAAGAATAGTGTATTTATTCTTAATACTTATACTATTATCCTATAATATTTTATTCATAACAAGAAATTATTTTTTATCTTTTCTTAAAAGGGCATCTTAAACTTTCCACTTGATACTGTTTTCATCACTTTTTTCATTTCAAGAAACTGGGTAAGAAGTTTGTTTACCTCTTGTACACTCATGCCACTTCCTTTAGCAATTCTTGTTTTTCTACTTGCTTTTATGATTTCTGGGTGTTGTCTTTCTTCTTTGGTCATAGATAAAACAATTGCTTCTACATGGTCCATTTGTTTTGGATCTACCTGTATATTATTTAACCCTAATTTATTTGCTCCTGGTATTAGTTTAATTAAAGATTCTAATGGACCCATTTTCCTAACTTGTTTTAACATTCTTAAAAAATCTTCTAAGTCGAATTTTCCGTTTTGCATTCTTTTTGCTGTCTTTTCAGCATCTTTTTCTGAAATTGCTTCTTGCGCTTTTTCTACAAGTGATACTACATCTCCCATCCCTAAAATTCTTCCTGCCATTCTTGATGGATCAAATGAATTTAGGCAATCCATTTTCTCACCTGTCCCTATGAACTTAATTGGAACGTTCGTTAGATGTCTTACTGATAGAGCTACTCCACCTCTAGTATCTCCATCTAATTTAGTTAATATTACTCCTGTTAAAGGTAATTTTTCGTTAAAGCCTGTTATTACATTTATTGCATCTTGTCCCATCATTGCGTCTATTACTAATAAAGTTTCTTGAGGTTTTACTTGCTTATTAATATTCAATATTTCTTCCATTAATTCTTCGTCTATATGTAGTCGACCTGCTGTATCTATTATGATATAATCAAATTTATTTTGTTTGGCATGCTCTAGTGCGTGTTTACATATTTCTAATGGATTTTCTTTTCCCTCTTCAAAAACTTCTATATTTAATTCTTTTCCTATTTGTTTTAATTGATCTATAGCTGCTGGACGATAAATATCACATGCTACTAAAAGAGGTTTTTTACTGTGCTTTTTCCTAATAAAGTTAGCTAGTTTACCGCTTGCTGTTGTCTTTCCACTTCCTTGTAATCCTACTAACATTAAAATTGCAGGATTTCCAGATGTATTTAGGGGAGTACTTTCTCCTCCTAATAATTCTGTTAACTCATCATTTACAATTTTTACAAATAAGTCTCCAGGATTGATACTAGTTTGCACTTCTTCTCCTAAAGCCTTTTCTTTTACTGTATTTGTAAATTCTTTTACCACTTTATAATTTACATCTGCTTCTAAAAGGGAAAGTCTTATTTCTTTCATTACTTCATTAATATTTTCTTCTGTTATTTTTCCATAACCTTTCATCTTATGAATTGCACTTTGTAATCTATCACTTAAATTTTCAAACATTTGCATCACCTGTATAGTATTATAACAAAAAAGGACTTATTTAACTAGTCCTTTATTATATTGATCTATTTTATTATTTCTGCTCTTCTTGTGCTACATTTATTCCTTTAAATCCTTCCATAAAGGCTCCACTGATGTTTTGTCCTCCTGGTATTATTATATCTGGAGTTACTGTTTCTTCTTTTACATCTGCTTTTAGAGTTGTATTATTTTGAAAACTTTTACTAATGTCTATAAAACTTGCTGGCTCTAAATTGCTTGCTGCTATACCATTTGTTGTTTCTACTACTTTTTTGGGCTTCCTATCTAATTCAATATTTGACATTGGTGGTACTTCCTTATTTTCTGTTTCAACTATTGGTGAAGTAATTCCTAGACCAATATTATCTGGTACATTTGTGTTAATAGTTGGTTTATATTCATTCTGGAATAGATTATTTGGTATTTCTGGTACCGCCACAATATCTTCTTTTGCTTGTCCTATATTGTTGTTTTCCTCTGTGCCTTGCATTAAATTTGGCTTTGTTTCTTCATTAAATTTTATAGGTTCTTCATTTTTACTACTTGTAAATTCTGGATTTAAATTTGATGGTCTTTGATTTTCTTCTTGTAGCATTCTAGGCACTTCATAATCTTCTTCCTCTTCTTCTTCATCTGTTACTTTGCCTTCATTGCCATCCCAAATTGTAACTACATCACAGTTTCCACTTCTTGGTTCAGGATCTGGCATATCTAGTTTGATTATTAGAGGAATTTTAAATCCTTGTCCGAAGGCTAAACAAGTACCTGCTTGTAATGTCTTTTGCTTTTCTACTATTTCTTCACTAATATTTGGTACCATTTTTCTAATATATTCTACATCTGCTGGGTGGTTCATTTTAAATATTAAGAAATTTGAACATTGGGAAATAACTGTATCACTCATCTCCACTGGTCTTTGGGTTATAAGTCCTAATAAGACTCCATATTTACGCCCTTCTTTTGCAATTCTATCAAATATATTGTAACCTATTAAAAAGGTGTCTGTATCATTTTGAATATAACGGTGGGCTTCTTCTACCATTAGATGGAATGGAATACTTGCTCTATCATTTAAATTTTTTGCAAAGGCGAATGTAAGTCTTGAAAATATTTTCACTACTACTTTAGCAAATTCGTCTGATACATCATCTAAATTTATATTTACTAATTGATATTTTTTTCCATTTACAATTAGCAAGGATGAAATAAACTGATCTAGATTTACATGTTCTTGATAATCAAAATATTTAGCATTTTCTCCTGTAATTAGAGAATGAAGCCTTACTTTTATTGTTACAGAATCTGCATATGTATTTTCATTTCTAAGCCATCCTTCACTAATCAAAGTAAAATTCAAGGCTTTTTCTAATGTATCCAATGTATAGAAAACATTTCCTTCTGGCTCATAGGAATCGAATTCATCTTTAATAAATGAAGACACATATTCTGTCATTAAAACGCTTTCTGTAAAGTTTCCAAACTGATCAATTAAAAAACAGTCTCTAAATTTTCTAGTATATCCAATTCCCTGTAGTTCTGCTTCTAAGTTAAATTCTTTTGTTGAACAACTAGCGAGAATAGAAAATATTTCATTTCTTTTATTAGGAGAGGTTTCATTTGTATAAAGAATAGTCATTATTGCCTTTGCTATTAAATGATTTTTAAAGGCATTTGAATCCATTTTTTCTTCTGAAAATATTCTTGCTAATTTTAACATTCTTTCTATAATTGGAATCTGAGAGTGACTTGTTACATTTAATAGGAGAGTTAGATCATCTACGTCTAATAGATAAATAGGTATTCTTAATTTCTCGCCTACACCATCTGTTTCATTACTACTTATAAAGCGATAATTATAATTTGGATTTATTGATGAAAGATTTCTAAATGCATTATAATATTCACCTGATGAATCAAATAAAAGAATGTTTGATTTATAGGGAAACAATTTTTTATCTTGAAACATATTTTGAAATATTCTACTTACACCACAACTTTTTCCACTACCACTATTACCAAATATTGCAAAATGATTACTAAAAAATCCATTTACATTCATAAATACTTTTTTTCCACTATAAAATGGACTTTTTCCTAAAAGCATATAGCCTCTTGTATGCTTTCCTGTCACTAGAGGAATTTCGTCTTTTTCAATTACTCTTATATGTGCATCTAATGTTGGTTTTTGAATTACTCCGCCTAATAGTCCCCTTTCTGTAATTTCTCCTAAAAATCGTATTTTGACAATGTCTTTTTCTATATCATCAACTTCGCCTAATATTTTTTTTACACTATCTTCAAATACTACATGTAAGTTCATTAAATTGAAGGTAGGTGAAGTTCCATCTTTTAATTTTACATTACAAGTTCTATCTCCAATATATATAATTTTATCAAACATTTAATACCCTTCTCCATTCTTTTTCTTTATTCTTTGATTATACTATTCTTTATTTTTAAAGTCTAGTCTATTCAAAAATAATTTCTCTTATCTTCTCTATTTTTTCTTCATCTTGTATTATTTTTTCTATTTTTTTTTGCTTTTCTTTTAAATGAAGTTTCTTTTCATAGTCTTCTAATAGTTCTTTTGTGAATTTTACTTGGTTATAAACTCCATTTCGACTAATATTATAATTTTCTGCGATTTCACTAAATGATAAATTTTTAAAATAATATTCTTCAAAATAGGATTTTTGTTTGTCTGTCAATAAATTTTTATATAAGTCATATAACTCACTATAATATATCATTTCCTCCATCATTTTCATTAAAAATCCTTGAATAATCCATAAATATATTTTTCAATATCGAACACTTGTAGGTCATCGATTTGTTCCCCAAAACCAATATATTTTACTGGTATATCTACTTTTTCTTTTATAGCTAAAACGATTCCGCCTTTTGCCGTTCCATCTATTTTTGTTAACACAATTCCTGTTATATTTACTATCTCTTTAAATGATTGTGCTTGATTTATACCATTTTGTCCTGTCGTTGCATCAATTACTAATAATGTTTCTTGGGGTGCCTCTTCGATTAATCCTCGTATTACTTTATTTATTTTTTCTAATTCTTTCATTAAGTTTACTTTATTTTGCAACCTTCCTGCTGTATCTACTAGTACAACATCATATTTTTCATCAATTGATTTTTTTACACCATCATATACTACACTGGCTGGATCACTTTCTTCTTTTCCATAAAAAGTGACTTTATTTTTTTCTGCCCATTCTTTTAATTGTTCTATTGCTCCTGCTCTAAATGTATCAGCACCTATTAAAAGTACTTTTTTTCCTTCTCCTCTCAACTGTTTAGCTAATTTCCCTATGGTTGTGGTTTTTCCTACTCCATTTACTCCTACAAATAAGATTATAGTTGGTTTATCTTCACTATAATTTATTTTGCTTGATAGCACATCTCCATTGACATAGATAATAAATAACTCATCTACTATAATTTCTTTTAATACTTCTGGACTTTCAATATTTTCATGTTTTACTCTCTTTTTTAATCTCTCTATAAACTCTTCTACTGTGGATACACCAATATCAGCCATAATTAATATTTCTTCTAAATCATTAAAGTATTCTTCATTTATATCTTTGTATTTTTTTGTTAAGGAAGCTAAACGAGAGACAAATCCATCTCTACTTTTTTTCAAGCCTGTTTCATATATTTTGATACTTTCTTCTTTATCCTTTTCTTCTGTTACTGTTTCTTTATTAAGTATCGTTTTTATCTTATTAAATAGTCCCATCTCTATCACCATTTTTATTTTATCATAAATTGTACTATGAAATCTATTCTTTTGTCTATTTTGTTTATTTTTATAAAGTAGAATATTTTGGTATGAATAGGGCTTATCTACAATTATAATGTTTCAAATATTACAACAAAAAAATTAAAAGGGTATGATCCTAATGATTACTATAAAAAACTATTACAAGCTTTAAATAATTGCTTCATTTATATATATGTTTTTCTAGAGTCAATGCATATTTACAGAGGATTCATTTGAACTCTATTTATGGTTAGTAGTCAGATTTTGGAAATAGAAACTTTTAAGAAGGTTATAAAATATTGCTAATTAGCCTATTAGCAATAAAAATGGTAAATACTATCCAATTTATGTTAAATCCTTGGCTTTTTTTGTATAATTTTTTTTATCAAACTTTCTTATGTATTTAAAAACTATTTTTTTACTTTGAGTTTAGGTAAAATTTAATAGGAAAAAGAAAAAGTGAAAATGTGTTATCCACAGATTCACTTTTTTGCTCATAAAATAAGGAAATATTCTCCTTTGTTTAGTATAATTTAATTGTAAAATAAAAAATTTAATAAAC
>JAAWCL010000014.1 GCA_022793235.1 Bacilli bacterium
AACCGTATTTTACTCCCATTCTTGTTAAATATAGAAAAAGAGGAAGTTTTAATAAAAACCGACTCAATTGAATTCAATCCTAAAGATATAAAAATATTTAGTAAAAAACAGTATGAAAAAAATTTAGATTTTCTACTTTCATCCATGAGTGAGGAGGAAAAAGAATATTTACTATCTAATGCAGAAGAACTATCTGTATATATGCCATTACTACCTCTTGTAAAGTTACCATATTTAAAAAGTTATTTTAATATTGAAACTTTCAAATCCTTGCTTTTGAATTTTAAGAAAATAAAATCTATTCTGAGCGAGAATGGTAAAATACTAAATAATAATCTATCAAGCATTCTAAATAACTTTAAAGAGTGTTTGAGATTATCTGAAATTCTGCATTATGCAGATGCTACAACCTATGCTATATTAGGGGAATCAAGAGTAGAGAAAATAATATTAAATAATAAAAATACAAGCTCAAATACATATGATTTTGTAAACACCTATATCAAGATGTTAAAAAGTAATAAAACCTATTTACCTCCCATATCATTTGATTTCCAAATAAAAGATAAAGTTTATCAAATAGAAAGTGGTAATAATTATGATCTAGATCGTCTATTAATAGGAAAAGAGATAATGGGAAGTTGTATTGGACCAAAAGGAGAGGGAGAATATACTTTTTATAAATGTTTGACAGAAGAAGATGCAGATGTTCTTCTAATAAAAAAGAAAGATACATTAGAATTTGTCGCCAGAATGATTATGATTCGTATAGGAAATGCTATAGTTATGGCTCCAATATACGAACATGAAGTGTTAGCAGAAGAATTTTATACAAAAGAATTTTTAAACACACTATGCAAAAAATTATTAGAAAAAGCGGCTCAAAAACAGGATAACATAGATTATATCTTTATAGCACAAGAAGATAAATTAGATCAAGAAGGTTTTGATATAGATATAGATTACAATATAGAAAAGTTTTTACCACATTGTGATATTTACTCGTCATTAAATAGGATATACGCTATAGATCAGAATATAAATATAAATTATTATGCAGATTTTAAAGAAATATATGAAAAAGCAAGAAGAAAAATTGAAGTGAAACAAGATAATTATGAGGAGGATATAAATAGAATAGAAGAACTATATTATTTGATGACTAACAAAAGAAAAGAAAAATCATTTAACTATAAATCTGTGTATATAGGGCAAGACTTTTATATCGGAATAGGAAAAAATAACATTTATTCAACGGTTTTACCTACCAAAGATAAAAGACAACGAATAGAAATGGAAGCTTGTTTAGATGAGATAATACTAAAATCTACAATAAATAATATGGTTTTAGAACAAACACAGCCACAAAAAATAAAAATTAAATGAGTTTTTCCTTGCATTTATTAACTAAAAGTAGTATAATAAAGGCGTTTCAAGTGATAGGGGGAAAAATATGAAAACAAAAAAAATAGGTAAATATGTATTATCATTTCTTTTAATAGCAGTAACAATTGTTTCTACTTTGGGAAGTGTATATGCAGAAACGCTTGCACCAAATACAATTACATTATCAAGTTCTCAAGCCGTAAAAGGTTATATAGGAGACTCTGTTAATTTTGGTACAAAAACACTAACAGATGGAAGATTAGCATATTGTCTAGAGTATAATAAACCAACACCAGTAAATACAACCGCAACATTAAAAGAAGAAATGGACGCTGGAATGGCATATCTAATTGAAAATGGATATCCAAACAAATCTATTACAGGGGATAAAGAAAAGGATTACTTTATAACACAAACTGCTATTTGGTGGTATTTAGATGATACAACAAACTCAAATAACTTACCAAACAGTTTCAAAACAACAGATAGTGATCCACATAACTTAAGACCAATAATTATAAATTTAAAAGAAAAAGCCAAAGAAGCAAAAAAAATTGGAAATATCCAAGCTTCAATAAATGTAAGTGTAGGAAATAGTGCATTATCATTATCAAGTGATAAAAATTATTTTGTATCAGACGAAATAAAAGTAACTTTAGAAAGCATAAATGATTATAGTGTAGTAATAGAAAATGCACCAGAAGGTACTTATATTGGAGATATAACAGGAAATAAAAAGACGACCTTCAAAAAAGGTGAGAATTTCAAAGTTTATGTTCCAGCAGATAAAGTACTAACAGAAATACAAAAAATTCGCTTAATGTTAAAAAACAATACAAGAAAATATAAAGTATATAAATACTCGCCAGCAGATTCACGTGAGCAAGATATCGTTCCAGCAATACTATATCCAGTAGATGTTGCAGTAAATAAAGAGCTAAATTTAACAGTAGTAAAAGACAAAGAAAAATTTGGACAAGCCAATATTATCAAAATAGATGCTTCTACAAAAAAAGCAGTAGCAGGAGCGACTTTAGTAGTAAAAAACGAGGCTGGAGAAGAAATAGCCAAATTTACAACAACTGAAGAAGTGTATAAATTAGAAAATTTGAAATATGGAAAATATACAGTAGAAGAAATCGCAGCACCAGCTGGTTATCAATTAAGCGACAAAGTATATTCATTCATAATTGATAAAGACAATGATTGTATAACAGTTACCTTTGAAAACTATCCTGCAATTCCAGTTCCAAATACAAACTCAAATAAGGAAGTAATGATGTATATTTTAGGTACTCTATTAATGATATCAGGAGTTTCATTTACAATCTATAATGCTAAAAAACAAAAATAAAAAAATGAAAAAACATGAATTAAGTTCTAATACAATTGCCACTATTTCGAGTATCGTAATTTTATTAGGACTTTTCATTTTTTCATCTAACTATTTAAACAAAAAGAAAATATTAGCCTATGATTATATGAGTGAGGTAATGCAAACAAAAAAGGAAATACAAAACAGCGAAGAACTAACAGCAATCTTAGAAAAGAAAGAAGAAAATACACAGAATCATATAGAGAATAAAACATCATATGAATATATAGGCTATTTGGAGATACCAAAAATAAATTTAAAAAAAGGGTTTGTAAAAAAGAATAGTAAACAAAATAATGTAGAAAAAAATATTTTTATAGTAGAAGCTTCGAATTATCCAGATAAAGAAAGTGGTAACTTTATAATAGCAGGTCACTCTGGTACAGGATATAAGGCATTTTTTAATGATCTATATAAATTAGAATTAGGAGACTATGCTTATGTAGAATATAACGGAAAAAAATACACTTATAAGATAGATAATATTTATAAACAGAAAAAAACAGGTACCATTGCAATTTATAGAGACTACGATAAGACAACGCTTACGCTTGTTACATGTACAAACAACGATGATACAACGCAAACAGTATATATAGCTTATTTAGAAAAAGTAGAATAAAAAAGGGGGAAAAGTATGACAAGTATATCAATAATCGATAAATGTAAAGTTTTGTTTGATTTAACAAAATCAAATATATTTTATCCTATAATGATTTTCGTATTTATAGTCATAAGCTTCTTATTTGTAACAACAAATAAAAATAATAAAAAAGAAAGTAAAAAAGTATATGGTACAATTTACGCCATGATTATAATGATCACTCTAATTAAATATTCAAAATCATTGCCACAAATATTTGATTATACGATGAATAACCTATTTATAGTATTTTATTTCCCTAATATTGCTGTCTATTTCTGTGCTATCATAATAACAAATATAATTATGTGGATAAGTATGTTTTCAACAAAAACAAAATCTTATATAAAGCTAATAAACAGTATCCTTTTCTCGATTATTCATTATATATTTATATTAATACTTGGTCAGATAACCACCTATAAAATAGATATATTCAATCAAAAAGCTTTATATGGAAATCATAACATTCATACATTAATAGAATTAACGAGTAATATGTTTCTAATATGGCTATGCTTCTTAGCAACTTATAAAATCATAATAACTTATCTAGAAAATAGAAAAGAAGAAAAAGTATTGGATACAGTAAAAGAAAGTATAAAACAATCAAAAGAAGAAATAAGAACACAATCAAATATACCAAATACAATTTCTCTAATCAATACACCTTATACAATTAAAAGAGATACATCTAAAGCCAAAATTGTTTACAATATCCCATATACGAAAGAAAATACAGCAATATATGAGCAAATGTTAACATTAGAAGATTATAAATTATTAATATCCTTATTAAAAGAACAAAAAATTAAAGATGTAAAACAAGTATTAGAAAAACAAAATGAAAAGATTATAGAAAGAAATAAAGAAAATAGAGAAACAAATAGAAAAGAAGAAAGCAGAGTACAAAATAATTTAACAGAATTAATGGCACTTTATAAGAGCGTAAGTTAATATATCTAGTATAAAAATTATTGTAAATAATAGCAACAAACTTATAAAGTCTTAATAACAAAAGGTGAATAATAAAAAAGATTCCGCCAAATAAAACAAAAACAACAATCTTACTATAAATTCTAAATAAGTAGGAATTATAGTAAATCAAGTTTAGTATATAACAATTTATAAAAAAGAAGGTTTTATTATAAAATGTACCCAATGTCAAGGACTGAATAAAAAAGAGAGAGATTAGGCAATGGATGCAAAAAGGTGATTTCGGTATTGTACTGGAGTCATCTTTTTTAGATTCCATTGATATCTATAATTATTGTAATATTCAATATAG
>JAAWCL010000015.1 GCA_022793235.1 Bacilli bacterium
ACTAGATGGAAATTCCAAATCAGATTTTGTGCAAGCACTCCATCTTCATTGGGCCATCTCGTTCGACATGCATGTCTTAGGCATGCCGCCAGCGTTCATCCTGAGCCAGGATCAAACTCTCAATAATTTCTTATTTTTGTTTGGTTCCTTGCTACTCTTGAATTGACGTTTTACTTAGTTTTCAAAGATCATTTTCTTCCTTGCTTTTCTCAAGCACGTACCTAATATATCAAATTAATAAAAGAATGTCAATCACTTTCTTTAAATATTTTTGATAAAATTAGATAGACATAAATTTACACAGTTTTCCAACTGACGTGACTCAAATATAACAAACAAAATCAAATAAGTCAACACTTTATAAAAAAAATTATATATTTTTTTCATTGACATTATTTGTCGCCAGAAAACAATGAAACAGAAACAACATTATAATATATGAAAAAAACACAAATTAATGCATCTCATTCTTATACTTTTTATAAATTTCATAATATTTTTCCACTGTACTAGGAACAAAAGCTAACTCCTTTTGTCGAACCATTTTAATTAAACTTGTAAGCTCACTTTTCAATATATAATCGATATCATCGCTATAATGCATAAGTTGCTTATGATATTTATATTCTCCACGATCTAACACTTTAAAACTGCCATCTGGAAAAACTCTTAAATCCAAATCATAATCAATATATTTGATGGTATTTTCCTCTATTATAAAAGGAGAAGCAATATTACAATAATAATAAATACCATTTTTTTTATATTGACCTATAATATTAAACCAACTATTTTTAAAAAAATATAACACAGCAGGTTCTTTTGTTCTCCAACTTCTTCCATCTGATTCTGTAACTTTTGTCTTATTATTACCAAAAACTAAATAATTATCATGAATTTCTAATAAAATAGCCTCATCCCAAGTCCTATGTATTTTACTATTATGTTTATAACTATGAATATCATAACGATGTCCCAATTGTAATCTTTCCATATATTTGTACCACATCCCACCTCATTATAACGTTTTTTTTCTAATTAATCAAATAAAACAAAAAAAGGACAAAGTCCTATTTAAACATCATAACAAACAATACTACAATGACAATAAATGTTAGAAAAACAACAAACCAATAACCTCTAGATACCACAAGTGTATCCAAAAAACCAATTTTTTCTATAGAAGAAACTTCTTCAGATGATTTCTCTTCATTACTATTTTTTTCATTTACATCACACAAATCTAATACTTCAATTTCATCATCCATAAAAAACACTCCATTTAAATTATTTATTAGCAAAACTAGATAAACCAACACATACAATGATAAAAAATACAAGGGTAAGAACTCCTGCTATTGCACCACCATTAGAAAATTTATCTGTCCAAGCATTAAATTTTTCATTTAACTCATTTAGTGTTTCAGCTAGTGTCAATATATCAATATACCTATACATAATCTACACCTCTCACATTATTTTTTTTCTTTATCAGATTTATCTTTTTTATGATTTTTTTTCTTGTTAGACTTCTTCGTTTTAAAATTGTCTTCTTTTGCATTATTATCATCTACATCATCTCTTTCTGAAACGATTTCAGCCTCTATAGCAGAATCATCCTCAGAAATTAAATTATCCGAAAATACATTAAAATTTTTCTTAATCTTATACATAGATAATACATCCATTAAAGAATAAATAATAATAAAAATTCCAATGACCTTAAATACAAGTACACTAGTCCTAAAAGGATTAAAAAGAATAAGTATACCACATAAAGCACTAATACTAGAAAGAATCAAAGTAGACTTCCAAATTTCATCTCCATTATTCCTAAGTTCAATAGAATAGGCAAGTTTTATAGAACTATTAATCAGAATCCCCAATCCAACCACAAAAGGAATAAAAGTAGCAATAGCAGTTGGATGACTCACAACAAGTACACCAAGTATAATTGTTACAACACCATATACTATATTAAGATCATTAAAAGGATTCATACTACTTGTCCTAAAAAAATTAATAATAGCAACTAACCCAAGAACTAATAAAACTCCCCCTAACATGTAAGAAATAAACATAATGGTATCACTAGACTTAAATAGTAATAACACTCCTACAACAAACAAAATAATAGAAGTAACCATTGATGACTTATAAAAAGATTTAATTAATTTTTGCATAATTTCTCCTTATCAAATACCCCATCTTACTATAGTATAACACGAATTTACTTTTATACAATATAATATATAATATTTCATTCTAAAATGAGAGAGTAAGTAAAATAGAAGCAGCACATTCATAACTAATAATTTTTTTTAATGTATCAATCAAAATATAACAAGAATTACTTTTACTTACCATAGAAGTAATTGCCTCCAAAGTATACACTCCCTCAACTGTATTTTGGGCTAGGTATTCTGAAATTTGAGTTTCTTCCACACCCTGACCAAGTAAAACTCCAAAAGAATAATTTCTACTACTAATAGATGTACAAGTAAGTAACAAATCCCCAATACCAGCATAAGACAAGATAGTTTCTTTATTACAAGAAAAACTTTCTAAAATTTTTTCTATTTCTTTCGCAATTTTTGTCATAAACATAGCCTTAGTAGATTCATTACAAGAAAGGCCCTCTAAAATTCCCATTAAAATCGCATAAATATTTTTTAAAGAACCACAAAGTTCAACACCCATAATATCAGTCGTAAAATCTAAATCAATATAATCATTCATAAAAAACCGTGAAACCGTATCCTTAACTTCATCAGTCTTATATGCAACAGAAAGACCCATCTTTTTTCGACTAAGAATATCTTTTGCAAAAGTAGGACCACTAAGGACAGCAATATGATCTGTTTTAAAACAACGACTAACAATTTCTTCCATAAATAATAAGTTTTTAGTATCAATTCCCTTAGAAGCAATTAAAATACAATGATTATATATAAATGGTTCCATTTTCAGACAAACAGAATTCAAGAATTGAGCAGGAACAGCAAGAATAAGCAAATCTTTTTCATTAATAGCTTCTTCAATAGAAGTCGTAACAATAACTTGATTACCTAACAAAAAATTAGGTAATTTTATAGGGTTTGAACGAGTACGAACAAGAATTTCTTTTTCCTCTTCAAATTCTGTCCAAATAGTAATCTCAGAATGATTATCATTTAATATATTACTCAACGCAAGAGCATAAGCTCCTGCACCAAAAATTCCAACTTTCATAATTCACCTCATATTTTCCTTATACTATTGCATTAAGTTGATATCTACAATAAAATAACAACTATTAGCTAAATTTACTTTTCTTATTTATTATCACTCATTCTCCTCATAATAATATGATGTTTCAATTCCTTTGAAAATAGTATTTAAAGAAAAGTCTTCTGTTAAATTATTTTCTATTAAGGTCTTTAATTCTAAATGATTTACAGGACTTCGTTCCATAGCCTGTAAATATAATTTTTTATCAATGTTTTCCCAGTTTATAATTTTTCCTAAATTTTTTTTCAAAATTAAATCTAACCAGATTCTCATACTTCGCCCATTTCCTTCTAAAAAAGGATGAGCGATATTCATCTCTATATATTTTTCAAGTATTTCATTTAATACTGTTTCTGGCATTTCTTCTATTTTTTTTAATATATCTTCTAAATATAAGGAATTTGCAAATCTAAAATTTCCTTTTGAAATATTCTCTTTCCTAATTTCCCCAGCAAAATCATATAACCCCCCAAACAAGTATTTATGTATTTGTTGTAATCCTTTAACCGTTCCTATTTCAATATTATCTATTTCCTTATTTCTGAATAATTGCTTAGCATTTTCTAAACTTTTTCTATCAATATCCTTCATTTCTTTTTCTCCTTATTTTAGACAAAATAAAAAGAAAATTATATGGTACAATTTTCTTTTAAAGTTCTCTTGGCAGGGGATGAGAGAATCGAACTCCCAACAGTGGTTTTGGAGACCATTATTATACCATTTAACTAATCCCCTGTAATTTGAATCACTACTAGTTGAGTATAGCATAGCTTTTTTCAATATTCAAGTAGAAAATTTTGTATTAAAGATAAAAAAAACCTATTTGAAATAAATAATAGTTTATGTTATCCTATAGAAAAAACGTACTTTGTACTTATAACTAATAAATTTAAGTGCAATTTTTTTAAAGAGGTGAAGAAATGATAGAAGTTCAAAATATAAAGAAAGAATTTACAAAACTAATAAATAAAAAGCAAAAACAATCATTTTTAGCAGATGATAATATAAGCTTTAAAGCAGAACGTGGAGAAATAGTAGGAATACTAGGACCAAACGGAGCAGGAAAGACAACTCTCTTAAGAATGATTGCAGGAATCATGAAGCCAACAAGTGGAAAAATAACAATAAATAATCTGAATTATAAAAATAAAGAAATACAAATCAAAAAACAAATAGCCTTTTTATCAGGAAATACAAAACTTTATAAAGACATTTCACCTTATGAGTTACTAAAAATGTGTGGAAAATATTATGGAATAAATGAACAAACCTTAGAAAAAAGAATACAAGAAATAGAAAAAGAATTTGATTTAACCACGTTTATACACCAAAAAATTGAAGATTTATCAACAGGGCAAACACAAAGAGTTGGTCTAGCAAGATGCATAATTCATAATCCAAATTACTATATTTTAGATGAAGCTACAAATGGTTTAGATACAATTTCTAGCCAAGTAATACTAGACTTTATAAAAAAAGAAAGAAAAAAAGGAAAATGTATAATATATTCAACACATTATATGGAAGAAGCAGAAAACATTTGTGATAAAGTAATTATAATGAATAAAGGAAAAATAATAGCAAGCGGAACACCAAAAAAAATAAAGGAAGAAACAAATTCTACAAACCTACGAGATGCCTTCTTCACACTTATAGGAGGAAAAAAACATGAATAGAAACATTAAAGAAACTATAAAAAAAGAACTAAGAACAATAATACGTGACAGAAAATCATTAATAATGATGCTCCTAACTCCCCTATTAATACCTATTTTTATCTTAATATTTTCATATACTTACAATAATATATTTTATAATCAAGAAACTAAAATATCTTACATAGGTACAAACTATTCCCCTAACAACATAGAAAAAAAGATAATGAAAGATAACAATATCAAAGTAAAAGAATTCAAAAATAAAGAAGAAATGAAAGAAGCATTTGATAAAAATAAAATTGATGCCTACATCACAATAGAAAACAATAAATATAAAATTTATTATAATGAAATAAATGAAAATAGCATAACAGCAAGTGCTAATCTAACATCTTATTTAAATAGTTATAACACCTATTTAGCAAATAATTATTTAAATAATATAAATGCAAATTTAGACTTAGTATATAATAACATAACCTATAACTTAGAAAATAGCACTACATCAAATAATGACCTAGTAAATACGATTATTACCTTTGGTTTTATATTCTCGATCATGTCAATAACACTAACAGCAATTTATTGTGCAACAGATATAATAGCAGGAGAAAAAGAAAGAGGGACATTAGAAACTTTTCTAACTTTCCCAATAAAAAGCAATGAATTAATTATTGGAAAATATCTAGGAATAATGATAGCATGCATAATAACATCAATAATTAGTACAATCTTAATCATCTTCACTCTAACAATATCTCATAATATATTTAAAATTTATGAAAATACGAATCTAAACTTCGATTACATAACAATCCTTCTATCATTAACAATTATGTTTTCATACTCTATGTTTATTAGTGGACTATCCATTGCAATTGCAAGCTTTTCAAAATCATATAAAGAAGCACAAAGTATGTTAACTCCATTAAGCTTTGTAGTTATGGTTCCTATGTTTATGGACATCTTAGGCATAAAAATGAATTACTTTTTCTCACTAATACCAATTATAAATCATACATTACTAATTAACCAAATATTTATAGGAAAAATAGATACACTAAATCTTCTGCTTATGTTCTTATCAACCATAATCTGTATAATCCTAATTATAAAATACTTAACAAAATTATATAAATCAGAAAAGATACTATTTACAAACTAAGATTCGACTAAAAGCGAATCTTTTTTACTTATAAAATTAGATAGCAAAAATATGCAATATATAGTATAATATATGATAGGTGATGAGATGAATTATCCAAATGGGTTAAAAAAAGATAGAACAACAAACAATAATAATCTTTGTAATAAATATATAAACTATGCTAACCGTGGAATGAATCTAGAAGACGACTTAAATAAAACAAATGAATATTATAGAAATATAGACAAAGCCTACATTTACAAAAAACCAACACCCATAAAAATAGTAAAAGTAAATTATAAAAACAATGAAATAAAAGAAGGGTATTTTACAACCCCATCCACAACAGACTATAATGGAATATACAAAGGAAAATATATAGATTTTGAAGCAAAAGAAACAAAAAATTGCAAAAATTTTCCCCTAACAAACATACATCCTCATCAACTAAAACACCTAGAAAATATTGAAAAACATGGTGGTATTGCATTCTTAATTGTCAGATTTACAAAATTAAATAGAACTTACTTATTACTAGAAAAAGATTTACAAAATTTTTTAATAAGTAATAAAAAAACAATAAACATAAAATACTTCGATGAAAAAGCATATTTAATAAAAGAAAAATATACTCCTAGAGTAGATTACTTAGAAGTATTAGATAAAATGGGAGGAATTGAATATGGCAAATAATAATTCAAAAAAAAGCACCAAAAAAAAGGCAGTTAAAAAAGAAAACATAGAAAAAACAAAAAAATACCAAACAAAAAATTTTAAAGAAAACATAGAACCTAAAAAAAACAAAAAAAGTTTTTGGATACCATGGCTTATATTATGTATAATTATATTAGCGTTATCCCTATTCAATTTAGGTATATTAATTTCAATAATCGTAGCAATAGTAATGATTATTATATCGGGAATAGCCTACTTTATAGGTGAAATGAGAACAAGTTCCAAAAAAAGAAAAATATTAAATGTATTATTGATACTCTTCTTAATACTCTTCATATTAGGATTATTAGCATTTGGAGCTTTTCTAGCCTATATAACGGTCACGGCACCAAAATTTGACCCACAACAACTAAATACAAAAGAAGTATCCATCTTTTATGATAAAGATGGCAACGAAATAAGAAAGGTGGGAGACGAAAAAAGAGAAAAAATAAAATATAGTGACCTTCCACAAGTTTTAGTAGATGCCATTATAGCAACAGAAGATTCAAGATTCTTTCAACATAACGGAGTAGATATTCCACGATTTATAAAAGCAACCATGGGACAAATAATAGGAAAATCTGGTGCTGGAGGAGCCTCTACTTTATCCATGCAAGTAGTAAAAAACTCCTTTACATCAACAGAATCAACTGGAATAAAAGGAATTATCAGAAAATTTACTGATATATACTTAGCAGTATTCAAACTAGAAAAAAACTATACAAAAGAACAAATCATTGAATTTTATGTAAATAACCACAATCTAGGAGGAGTCATTTATGGTGTAGAAGAAGCAAGTCAGGCTTACTTCAACAAAAATGTCAGTGAATTAAATCTAAGCGAAGCAGCAACCATAGCAGGAATGTTTAAAGCACCAAACTATTATAAACCGACTACAAACCCTGAAAATGCCAGTAAAAGAAGAAAAACTGTACTATATTTAATGAGAAGACACGGTTACATCAGTAAAGAAGAGGAAGAAAAAGCAAATGAAATAACAATAGAATCATTAGTAGGAGAAGCAACAGGGGGAATAAACTCTTCAAATAACCCTTATCAGGCCTATGTAGATACAGCTATAAATGAATTACAAGATAAATATGGAATTGATCCTTACAAAGAATCTGTATTAGTCTATACAAATCTTGATACAGCAAAACAGCAGGCAGTAAATGATGTAATGGATGGGAAAACATACACCTGGAAAGATGATCAAATCCAGTCTGGTGTATCAGTACTAGACTCAGAAACAGGAAAAGTTTTAGCAATAGGAGCAGGAAGAAATAGAAAAATAGGAGATTATAATTATGCCACACAAGGACGAAAACAACCTGGTTCTACTGCAAAACCACTATTTGATTATGGACCAGGTATAGAATACAATGATTGGTCAACTTATACCCTATTCGTAGATGAACATTACACTTACTCAAATGGCAGAAAAATAAACAACTGGGACAACTCTTATATGGGAAGCATGACTTTAAGAAAAGCCCTATCACTATCCCGTAATATCCCAGCCTTAAAAGCATTTCAACAAGTTGACAATAAAAAAATAGTAGAATTCGTTCAAAACTTAGGTCTAACACCAGAAGTAGAAAATGGAAAAATTCATGAAGCACATTCAATTGGGGCTTTCACAGGAACAAATCCACTTGAGATGTCAGCAGCTTATGCAGCTTTCTCAAATGGAGGTTACTACAATGAACCTTATACAATAGAAAAAATTATAAAAAGACAAACGAAAGAAACCATAAAACACAAATCAACCAAGAAAAAAGTAATGAGTGATTCAACAGCCTACATGATAAGTAGTGTTTTACAGGATGTATCCTTAACAGGTGGATCTATTCCAAATGTAGCAGCAAAAACAGGAACCACAAACTTTGATGAAGAATTTAAAAAAAGTAAAGGACTACCTGCAGATGCAATCCGAGATTCATGGGTAGTAGGATATACAACCAAAACAGTTATAGGAATGTGGTATGGATATAATACGGTCACAGATAGAGAACATTGTCTAAGAAATTTACCTGCAACAATTGCCAAAGATACACTATTCAAAACATTAGCAGCTGGAGTATTTGAAAAACAAAAAGAAGAATTTAAAATGCCTGACTCTGTTGTAAAACTTCCAATTATTACAGGAAGCAATCCTCCTAAAATTGCACCGAATGGATATACAGGAGATATTACTTATGAATTATTTAAAAAAGACGCCGCACCTGATGGAAATGGAAGTGCAGCAGAAGAAGTACCATTAAATACACCAACAGACCTAACAGCTACAAATACAGATGGTAAAATAACTCTCACTTGGCAAGGTGTAGATGGTAGTCAAAACGAAAACTATGGAGAACTAGGTTACAATGTATATGTTGGAGATACCTTGCTAGGATTTACTACAAACACAAGTTATACATACAACGCAAATCAAACATCTGGTAGCCTAACATTTAAAGTTGTAGCAACATATAAAAGCTACAATGGACTAGCAAGCGCCCCAGCCACTTTAAATGTAAAATTACAGGATGATAAAACAACAATTAATTATTCAATAAACTACTATTGTTGTCAAGACGAAACCTGTGATAATACTGCATTAATAGATACAAAAAAGGAATCTGGAAAAAGTACAACAGATTCACTAACATTAAGTATTGATCAAATACCATTAATTACACCATCTGCAAATTCAAATTGTACAAACGAAATCAATAAAAACAAAACAGGCTCTACATTCACTATAACAAATAATGGAAATCCAATAGATATATATTTAAAATACAAACCAAAAGAAAACATACCATCCACTCCAACAACACCATAAAAAATATTAGCATTTTGCTAATATTTTTATTTTTCCTTACAAATACCTCTCAATTCACACCCCTCGCAAGAAGGCTTCACAGATTTACAATAATAACGTCCAAAAAGAACAAATTGTTTATGCCTCCTAGCCCACTCTTCTCGTCTAAATTTTCTTTTTAATTTCTCTTCAACTAAAAGAACATTATCAGAAGAACTGGCAAGTCCCAAACGTTTGCTTACTCTTTCAACGTGAGTATCCACAGCAAAGGCAGGAATATCATAAAATTCACTCAAAAAAACACTAACTGTTTTTCGTCCAACACCAGGAAAAGACTCCAATATTTCTCGATCAGTAGGAACTTTCCCTTCATATTTTTCACATAATAATCTAGCAATAGATTGAACATAAATAGCCTTTTTACGAAAAGAACCTAAGCTTTTCAAAATAGACTCGATACTAGAAACATCTGCATTACCTAAACTCTCCAAATCAGGATAAGTAGAAAACAATACTTCTGTAACCTGATTCACCCTCTTATCAGTAGTTTGTGCACTAAGAACAATAGCAATTAAAAGCTCATAATCCGTCCTAAAATGAAGCTCACACCAAGGTTCAGGTATAATCTTATCTAAATATTGACCAATAGTCATTTCTTTATTCATCATAGTCATTTTCATCATCCTCAAACCAATTATAATCAAATAATTCTTCTTCTACTTCTTCCTTTTCATCGTTTCTTGCACGTTTTTTTCTATTTTTTTCTACATCGGCTCGCGTCTTAATGCCACCTTTTTCCCAATTATAAAGAATTCGATCAATATAACGTAAACTATTTACACCATTAAAAGTAGCCTCTTTAACCGCCTCCATAATAAGTTCATCACGATGGCCATTTTCTTTCCAAGCCTTAATAATCTCATATTCCATAGGACTAAGTGTTCTACCAAATTCCTTTTCTATTGAATCAAAACAACTAGTCGTATCATCTTCCTTTTTAATACAATCATCCATCATAATAAAAGACAATTTATCATAAAACCTTTCTAAGGAAATCACTTCTTCTTGAATACCCTTATCGCCAGAAACTACTTTAAGTTCTATATAATTAGAATCACTGAGCCTAGAAATAAACTGCATAACTTCTGAAAGAGAATATCCTAAAGAGTCACTAATCATTTTAGGATTGAATAAAGCTCCATCCCCTAAATTATACAAATAAATCAAAAAAACAAAGTCCTCAAACTCTATTTTAAATTTCTTATAATTTTTTAAAAAATAAAGAGGAATAATCATATTTCCACATTTAAACAAATGAACTAACTTTTTATCCACAAATATCCCTCCTAATCATAAATATAATATCATATTTCCTTATAATTATCTATACAATATCTTAATAAAGTATCTTTATCATTAACAAGCTCACCAGACAAAATTCTCATCTCCAAATCTTCATAAATGGTATTTAAATAAGCCCCCTCTTCCCGATTAAGAGAAGAAGCTATATCATCCCCTCGAACACAAATATCTCCTCTTACATGAATAGGTAGCTTATTATAACAAGAAGTAACATCAGCTTGACTTTGACCCTTAATACCAGCAGCCACGCTATTTGCATAAAGTCCATAAGAATATAATGTAAAAGAATCGAAATTATCCATCTCTAAAACTTTACGTATACGCATCAACTGAGACTTCTCATTATTAGTAAATGGATAAACACCCTTATCTATAATAGCCCAAATTCCCATTAAAGAATCTGTATACGTAACCTGATTTACATCAAGTATCTCTAAATCATCACAAAGATCTAAATCAATAAGTAATTTTATCCCGATCTTATTATTATTACTAGTAAATATCTTATCAAGTTCTTCTCTCTTTCTTTCATAAGAAATATTCTTCAAGTATTTTTTATTCCTTTTAATTGAAGAAATAACAGTATCATCCAATCTAAAATTAAGTTTAGTAGCAAAACGAACAGCTCGAAGTATTCTTAAAGCATCATCAGAAAATTTTTGATCACAATCCCCCACTACACGAATAACTTTCTCTTCTAAATCTCTTTGACCCTGAAGTAAATCAATAATATTTTCATCTTTATCCATACAAATCGTATTAATCGTAAAATCTCTTCTTAAAAGATCCTCTTCTAAAGAATCAATATAATAAACCTCTCCAGGTTTTCTATTATTAATATATTGAATCTCTTTCCTAAAAGTAGTAATTTCAAAACGAATATTTTTATAAGTAACTGTAACAGCCCCATAATCTTCTCTTGGTATTTTTGCACAATTAAATATTTCCACTAATTCTCTAGGTGTTGCATTCGTACATATATCTACATCATTAGATTTGATTCCAAGTAAAGAGTCACGAACATAGCCACCAACTAAATAAGCCGAAAAACCCTTTGAAGTAATCATATCAAGCACTTGAAGACTAACTTTAAGCATTTTATCACCTCAACTTTATAAGAATAGTATACTACAAAAAGAAAAAGGCATAAAGCCTTTATAATTCAGATTTAGAAATAATCACAACTGGTCGAATTCCAAAACTATCAGTTATAGAAACAGGAGCAAATCCCTTACTAGATGCAATGGCATAAACTTTTCCTGCATTATCACTCGCACTCCCTAAAAAATAAGAAGTAGAAGAAACAAATTCAGGAGCCTGTACACAAGATAAAGTATTAATATTACATCCTAAGCGAACAGCTAACTCATAACTCATTAAAGTAGAACTAGAACTAGAAAGACCAAGATTTTTTAAATAAGTATTATACTTTGTAATATAAGAATATAAATTAGAAGACTCATTATAAACATAAGAAGGATAAGTAAGAGTAGAATTAGTCCAATAAACAGCATCTGCAAAATGAGTAGAAGAAGCATCTTTCTTCTGAAGTCCAGTAGTCAAATCAAGATTATTTTGAGCAAGCATAGTAAGACTAGATGCGTCACTAGCAACTACATAAAACTTTTCACTACCACAAATAACCTCATCACCAACAGTATTTCCATCACCTTTCGTAACACTACAAGCACTTGGCACAACTTGTGCAGCACCTACTCGCAACTTCACTTTAAATTCAGTATTCATAACCCCATTATCTGCAAGATCAGCAACCCACAAATAAAGAGTATAACGAAAACTTTCTCCCGCTTTAATTGTACCCTTACCAATAGCACGAGAAGTAATCCCTTCTTCAGTCTTAAAAGACTCATTCATAGCAAGTATCTTAATATCCCTAGACTCTCCATCCTTTGATAAATTATATTTAACATAATTATCATTCATTCTTGCACCATCTATAGAAACATCATCTAAATATAAAACATAATCACCATCTATATTACCAGTATTTTCTAAAACAAATGTATAAGGCTTATAACTCATCCCTTCTTCATCTGTAACAGGCTGAGTATTATTAAGAAAAATCTCATTACTATCTACATCATCTAGAGTAATTTCTAAAGCTCCACTTCTTAAAGTAAAACCTCCCTCAGCAACAAGTGTAACCTTATAATAAGCATAACTAGCTCCAATAAGCATCACAACTGCAAAAACAAGTACTACAGTTAATCCTATAACAGGACCTGAAAAAAATTTCTTTGAATTGATCTCATCTTTCATATAATCACATACCTTTTATATATCTTCATATCTATGATAACAAATTTTACAAAAAAAAAAAAGACCTAAAAGTCTTTTTTATTAATTTACTGCTTCTTTTAATGCTGCACCAGGCTTAAATGTAACAGCACGTCTAGCAGCGATTTGAACAGTTTCTCCAGTTCTAGGATTACGACCTTCACGAGCAGCACGCTCAGATACTGCAAAGGTACCAAATCCTACTATAGAAATTTTATTTCCCTTTTTTAGCTCTTCTGTAAAAACCTCGATTAGAGCATCATAGGCTTTACTAGCATCAGACTTAGTTAATCCAGCTTTTTCAGAAATAGCATCAACGATTTCAGATTTTTTCATAATATAATATACCTCCCTTAATTTTTAAGCATACTATGCTTACATATATAAATTATCACGAGTCATTATAAATTGCAACAAATAAAACGATATTTTACGTTTTTTTAATAGATAAACTCTACTAAATATTTAAGCAAATCAACTTGTAAAACCTTCATTAAAAGATTTAACTTTAACCTTATCTTGATTCATATTAAAATCATGGTAATAAATATAAGAATTTGGTAAAACAGGAGTCATAGTAATAATATTAGATGTATTCACCACCGTAACAGCCCGGAAATAATCCGTTTTATAATCACCACAAACTCCACAACCATTCAAATAGAAATAATATTCATCATATACTGGTAAACACAGTCTCCCAAAAGAAAGATGACTATTTATAAAGTTTCGAGTACAACCAAATAAAGAAGAAATATCCAAATCAGCAAAAACACTTTTAGCGCCAAATTGACTATGATTTTTCTTTATTTTTCCAATAACAGCATTTTTACAATACTTATTAATCATTCTAAGAGAATAAATATCCTTCCTACTTACAGAAAAACAAGAATCAAACTTACTCCTTAAATAAACTTCCATCTGCTTATAAAAAATACAATTAGAAAAATGAACAGTTCCCAAAATAGCAGAAGAATACATCTCATAAATCTTATCTTTCATATCTAATTTAATATAAAGAGATAACAAATCAACAAGAAGATCCTGACTATACAATTCACTCTGTCCCTCAAGTAGGAAAAGAGCCTTATCATAATTCTGATTAATAATATAAGACAGAATGAGTAAATGAAGCCCTTCTTTATCATTTGGATATTTTTCTAAATATTTTAAAATAAATCTTTGAGCAGAATCCACTTGATATTTAGAAAGCAAAGAACGAACAAATTCTAATATTGAAGAATCATAACTATTTTTTTCCATAACAAACCTCCCAAAAATATTACATATATAATAACAAATTTAAAATAAGAAAACAAATAAAAAAGAGAAAACTTTCCCCAAAAATTACTTCTTATAACGATATAAAAAACTAGGGCGATGTCCAGCACCTGACTTAATCTTATCTGTTTTTTCAACCTTTTCAGCAATAATACGCCTAAAAGCGGGATCTAAAAGCTTTTTATTAAGAATAACTTCATATACCTGCTGCAACTCACCCAAAGTAAAATATTCCCCCATCATATTAAAAACAATATCAGTATAACTAATTTTATTCTTTAATCTCTCAATACCAGATAAAATCACAATAGCATGATCAAAAGCAAGTTTAGTATTCTCTATTACAGAAAACTGATATCGATCTGTCGTTTTATCTCTTAAAGTCCTCTTAAGAATAAAAGAAATAATCTCATCTCCATTACTAAGTAAAATCTCTACTAAATTTTTATCTTCATTTATCTTAATAATATCAAACCAAGACGCATTAGAATGTAGTGTATTAGTAAAACTATTTTTATCAACAAGAGCTATATAAGAAGTAGATACAATTCTCATTCTAGGATCTCGATCAACAGAAGAAAAAGTATAAAGTTGTTCTAAATAAATATCAGAAAGATTGGTCTCTTTTTTTAAAACACGTCTAGCACATTCATCAAGAGTCTCAGAAACATCTAAAAAACCACCTGGTAAACACCATTGATCTTTATAAGGATAATCCTCTCTTTTAACAAGCAATATACTCATCATCTTTTCACTTTTTTTTCTATAATTATTCTGCTTTTTACTCGATACACTAATAAGTAATATATCAGTAGTCATAGAAATCTTCTCAAAAATACTCGAATCATAATTCTTTAAAAATTCCTCTTCACTTGCATACTCCATAATAAATACCTCTATTTTCTATATAATTTCTTCTCTTTTATATATTCTAACACAGGAATAGAAACATAATCTACTAATTTTTCCATATCAAAATCATCTCGAAGCAAATTCCGAATATAGGTAGAAGATAAACCCATTAAGGGAATAGAACAAGCCAAAATAGAAGAGGTAGGTTGAAACTTTTGAATGATAGAAGATAAATTATCATCATTTCTTAAAACCGCAAATATTTTATAATTTTCCAATATGTATTGAGAATATCTCCATGTATGAAATTCTTTCAAATTATCACTACCACAAATAAAACAAATCTCACAATCTTTATAAAGCATCTGAAAATAATCAAGTGTCTGATAAGTAAAAATAGCCTTATTCTGATTTTCAAAAGAAGAAATGGAAAGGGATGTAAAATCTTGAATCATAAGTTGTAACATAAAATAGCGATGAAAAAAAGGAAGAAGTCCTTTCTTAAAATACAAGGAACCAGTAGGTACATAAATAAGCTGATCAACCAAGGAATGTTCAATAAAATACTTTCCAATCATCAAATGATCAAGATGAGGAGGATTAAAACTACCTCCATAAATTCCAATTTTCATAATGAACCATCCTATTTAAGAACCTTCTGCACTCCATGATCCAACTCATCTAAAAAAGCACGATAACTAATTTCACTTGGAAGTCTAAAGTCTCCTCGTGGAGATAAGCTTACACTACCTACCTTTATACCATCTGGCATAGGGTTTCTTTTAAATTGTTGTGAAAAAAATCTTTGAATAAATACCCTTAACCATTTATGTATCTCCTCTGCACTAAAATCATCAGAAAATGTATAGTTAGCCAAAAATTCAATTTTAGAAAAAGAATCCCCATAACGCAAGAAATAATATAAGAAAAAATCATGAAGTACATAAGGTCCTATATTAGACTCCGTTTGCTGCTCTATTTTCCCATACTCTGATGGAGGAAGAAGTTCAGGAGAAATAGGTGTCTCTAAAATATCAGAAAGAACAGATTTTATAGAAGAATCTATCGTATTATCACGAAAATGCTCAACCAAATGTCGAACTAAAGTCTTAGGAATAGAAGAATTGACACTATACATACTCATTTGATCCCCATTATAAGTACACCATCCAAGAGCAAGTTCTGACAAATCACCTGTTCCAATAACAATACCACCACACATATTACTTATATTCATCAAAGTCTTTGTTCGTTCTCTAGCCTGCACATTTTCATAAGTAACACTACGATCATCAGAAGCAAGACCAATATCATGCATATGCAAAAGACTAGCCTCTTTTATAGAAATCTCTTTTAAAGAAGCACCATAAGACTTAACCAAACAAATTGCATTTTGATAGGTTCGATCAGATGTTCCAAAACCAGGCATAGTAATACCCAAAATAGAGGAAGCATCCTTACCTAATTTTTCTAAAGCGGAAACACAAATCAAAAAACTAAGAGTAGAATCAAGTCCGCCACTCATTCCAATAACACATTTTGGATAATTAAGTTCTATTAATCTTCTAGCAAGTGCATAAGACTGAATATCAATAATCTCTTGTAGCCATTCCTGATTAGACAGACTAGGTACAAATGGATATTTCTTATATTCACGCTCTAGAGAAGAACAAGAAGAAACAGATACTGGAATAAAACAATATTCTTCTTTGGGCAACACCCCCATATAGCTAATATTCTTTATTCGCTCACGAGATAAATGACAAACATCAATATCAGCACAAATCAAATTACTTTCAAAAGAAAATCGATTATTCTGCGCAAGCATAGTACCATTCTCAAAAATCATACTTGCACCACTAAAAAGCAAATCACTACTAGACTCCCATACACCACTTGATGCATAAATATAGGCAGAAAGACATCTGGATGACTGCATCTTAACTAAATTCTCTCGATACTCTTTCTTCCCAACAAGCTCATTACTACTAGAAAGATTAAAAATCATAGTAGCACCACCCAAAGATAAAGTATTACTAGGCGGAGAAACACCCCATAAGTCCTCACAAAGTTCAACTCCAAAACGAATATCTCTATTTTCTGTATCTTCAAAAATAAGTCCTTGACCAAATGGAACCTTAGAAGAACAAAGAACAATATCTTGAATCGGAAGACCTTCTCCACTTGCAAACCATCTCTTTTCATAAAATTCAGAATAATTAGGAATATAAGACTTAGGCACAACACCTAATATTTCACCACATTTAAACACAACAGCCACATTAAATAATTGATTTCCTACTTTTAATGGAAGCCCAACTATAGAAAGAACAGAAAGTTTACGTGTTTCCTCTAAAAGAAAAGAAAGAGCAGATAAAGAAGAAGATAGAAGACTAGCACTAAAAAATAAATCACCACAAGTATACCCAGTAATACAAAGCTCTGGAAAACTTAAAATTCCTATTTCCTTTTTAGCAGCCTCCTTAATAATCTTCACAATTTCTTTTGCATTCTCCATAGGGTTGCCCAAAAAAAGTTTAGGTACACAAGCACCAACCCTTACAAAACCATACTCTTTCATAATATTACCCTCTCTTTACATATTTTTTTTGATATTCCAAATTTTCTTTAGCAATTTCTGCACAATGAATCATATTATTGAGTAACATTTCTTCCTTAAGCATCTTCTCCTCCTCTGATAAATAAACAGGATACTCACTCAAAGTATGAATACTTGTAATACAATTAGATAAAGTAGAAAATTCTTGATTACAATAATCTCTAGCCTCAGTAAGACTAGGTTTTTTATAGACAAGTTGACCACCTATAAAAATAGGCATTAAAAGATTTCTAACAGAATAATCATTTAAATGAATCTTTCTCCAAGGCTCATCTGACGAAACAAGTAAATAAGAAGATCTATCAATCTTTTCATTATCTCTACAAATCACATCACCTAAAATTTTATCACTATCATTATCATAAAAACGATAAACTTTTTTAACACCTGGATTGGTAGTTTTAACAGAATCTCCACTAATCTTTATTTTAGGTAAAAGTACATTTTCATACTCTAATGCAGCTAATTTATAAACACCATTAACTCTTTCTTTACTAGCCCCCAAATTATCACCTACTCCAAAAGAATTCACAGGCGTATTATTTTTTAAAAGGTTTTCAATACTATACTCATCAAGGCCATTAGATAAACAGATCCCTACATCAGAATAACCATAAAAGTCAAGCATTTCTCGAGCAGCTTTACTCATAAAAACAAGATCCCCACTATCTATTCGAATTCCTTTTAAACGATATCCTCTTGGTTCCAAATATTCACGACTAACTCGAATAGCATTAGGAATACCACTTTTTAAAGTATCATAAGTATCAACAAGAAATAAACAATCCTCTGGATAAGTCTTGGCAAAAGCTAAAAATGCATCATACTCAGTTGAATAAGATTGAACAAAAGAATGTGCCATAGTACCAAAAGTAGGTATTCCAAATTTTTTACCACCATAGACATTACTTGTACCAGCACATCCTCCTATATAAGCAAGTCGTCCAACATCAATACTAGAACCAATACCACGATCTCTTCTAGAACTAAATTCCCATACAGGTATTTTCTGCGCCTCATTAGTAATTCTCTTTGCTTTTGTAGTCACTAAACACCCATGATTAAAACAAGCAAGAAGTGCAGTCTCAACAATCTGAGCCTCAATGATATTGGCACGTATCATAAAACAAGTCTCATTTGGAAAAACAGCAGTTCCATCAGGAATGGCATATAAATCTCCTGTAAAACGCATATTCTTCAAATATTCTAAAAAATCTTTACTATATTGTCCTAAACTCTCTAAATAAGAAATATCTTCCTCATCAAAATGAAAGTTTTCTAAATACTCAATCATATCATAAAGTCCACCCATGATAGTATAACTTCCTCCAAAAGGATTAGTTCTAAAATAACCATCAAAATAAGCAATTTCATCAAACCTTTTCTCATTAAAATAGATTTGAGCCATAGTAAGCTCATATTTATCTGTTGCCATTGTATAATTTTCCATAAAATCCTCACTTTCTTTTTATCAAATTATTAATAACATCATTTAAATAAAATGTATCCCTTGCTGCTTCATCAAAAGTTTCGCAGCACCACTATAAGTATCTCTGTCATGAACATCTGTATGATAGGTTTCCACCCCTCTCTCATGTACATAAATATCAACATCTCGATTATATTCATCAAAATAATTAGCCATAGGAAGAACACCATTAGAAACACAAATATCAGTACAACAACCATTCACATCTACCCTTTTCAAATTTACACAAGCATCAAGCATAGGAATAAATCCAGGAGCAAACATAAAACTAGTAGAATTCTTTCTGAAAATAAGAACATTATCTCGATCCAAAAAAGGCTGAAATTCATCAACAAACTCTGATTCTTCATCTCCCAAAAGACCATGTGGTTCATCATTAAATCTTTTAAATTCAATAGACTGAAGAGTATGCCCTTCTCCAATAAGTACAACCAAACACTCCTGATCTTCTACTGCATCCTCCAATAATGCAACCTGACAAGGTATAATCTTTGCAATTGTCTCATCATGCAAAGCCCCCTTAAGAATAAACCCTTTCACAGTATCAATTGAAAGTAACATTCTTTTATAACATTTTAAATTTCTCATATTATCATCCTTTCTTATTACCAAAATGTTATTATCAAATATTTAAAATAAATGTTATTAACAAAATAGAAATAACAAGTCCTAAAAAATATTTGTTATTAACATTATATGAATAACAAAAGAAGAAGTCAACCATTTTTTAATATTTATAGAAAAAGAAATCCTCTTCAAAGGAATACAATTTACTTTTTCGCAATTTTATGATAAAATCTTGAAAAGAAAAGAGGTGGAGAAATGATACCAACCGTTGCATTAGTAGGTCGCCCAAATGTTGGAAAATCTACACTATTTAACAAAATATCTGGCAAAAAAATATCAATTATAGAAGATACACCTGGTGTAACAAGAGATAGAATCTATGAAAAAATAAACTATAACAATTACCGATTCAATTTAATTGATACAGGTGGAATTGATTCTAGTAAGATGACCTTTAATAATGAAATAAAAATGCAAGCAACCTTAGCCATTAATGAAGCAGATATTGTAGTCTTTATAGTAGATGGAAAAGAAGGAATAACGCAAAATGATTTAATAATAAAAGAAATTTTAAGAAAAGCAAACAAAGAAGTAATTGTAGCAATCAATAAAATAGACAGTAAAGAAGCAAAAGAAAATATATATGACTTCTATGAATTAGGATTTGAAACATACATTCCAATAAGTGCCATTCACAATACAGGATACATTGAATTATTAGACACAATTTGTAAAAACTTTCATAAATATGATGAAGAAGAAAAAGATACAAGATTAAAAATATCAATTATAGGAAGACCAAATGTTGGAAAAAGTTCTCTAATGAATGCCCTATTAAATGAGGAAAGAGTTGTAGTATCAAATATTGCAGGAACAACAAGAGATTCAATTGATAGCATCCTAAAATATAACAAAGAAGAATACATTTTAATTGATACAGCTGGAATGAGAAAAAAAGGAAAAATATATGAAAATATAGAAAAATATAGTCTAATTAGATCCATGCGTGCCATAGATAGAAGTGACATTTGCTTACTTGTTCTAAATGCAGAAGAAGGTATAACAGAACATGATAAACACATTGCAGGGTATGGTGTAGAAGCTGGTAAAGGATTAATCATTGTAGTAAATAAATGGGACACAATAAAAGAACAAACAATTAGTGAATATAAAAGACTAATAAAAGAAGAATTTAAATTTGCAACCTATGCTCCCATAGTCTTTTTATCAGCAAAAACGAAAAAAAGAATTTCGACACTAATGCCAGAAGTTATAAAAGTAGCAGAAAATATCAAAAAAGAAATAAAGACAAGCCTATTAAATAATATAATAAATGAAGCATATGAATTAAATATACCACCAAGTTATAAAGGAAAAAGATTAAAAATATACTTTGTCAGTCAAACAGATACCCATCCACCCAAATTTACCTTTAGAGTAAATAACAAAGGATTAATACACTTTTCTTACGAAAGATATTTAGAAAATAAAATAAGAGAAAACTTTGATTTTACGGGAACACCTATTACATTACAATTTAAAAATAGAAAGGATGAAGACTAATGCTTATTTTTTTTAAAAGAAAAGACTATGAATCAGAACTCACTCACTTAAAAAAAGCCTTTGAAATTTTAAATGAACGTTACAAACAAAAGACAATTTCCTTAGAAGAATTTACAAAACAATGTGATCAACTAACAAAAAAAATAAGAAAATACGAAAGAAAAATAGAAAAACAAAAATAAAAATTAAATTCTCAAATTTACCTTAAATAAAATTAAAAATAACAATAAATAATAAGAACATTCATTTTAGTAGAACATAAATAACCTCTTACATATAATATATATAGGAGGTACGTTATGTTTGGAGATAACTTTTTTAAACGTGTAGAAAACAAAACAAATGTAAATAAAGATACAATTATAGGTTTAGCTCAAAAACTTCAAAGCTCAAACATGAAAGATGAAGAAACACTAAGGGAAGTAATAAAAGAAATAAGTACATTAACAGGAAAAGAAGTAAGTAAAGAAAAGGAAGATAAAATAATAAATACAATTGTAAATGATAATATCCCAAAAAATATTGATCAAATGTTTTAAAAGAAAAGAATAGACACAAATCTATTCTTTTAAATTTAATCAAATCATCATAAAGCAAGTAAAAAGAAGAAAGACATAAGCACATTATATATTTTTGTCTATAATTCTTTAAATAAAGAAAGACCAGAAAATGGAATACAGAGTCTGTATTACCTACAGATATGTCCTTACTAGAATGTCTATACTTGTCTACTAAAAACATATCTAGGAAATAGGATCAAGCTTATAGAAATTGGGGACCTAT
>JAAWCL010000173.1 GCA_022793235.1 Bacilli bacterium
ATCGTACAAAATAAACACGGCGTCCGCGTTTTCGGCCCGCAGCTCTCCGGCAGCCGCCTCGTTTTCCCGGAGATGGGAGAGCTTTTCCTTGGGGAGCTCCGCCAGAAGCAGCCGCAGGGCAACGTCCCAGTGGCGGGCTCCGGCGGCAATGACCTGCACGATGCTTTCGTCCCGCAGGAATTCAAAATCCGTATCAAAAAGCCAGGCAGTGTTTTCCACGGAATGGGCGGCGTCGAAATAGTCGTCTAAAAACAGAATGACAGCTTTCTTTCCGGGGTAGTCCCGAATATTTTCAAAGGCCCGGGAGCAGGCAATGGGGTTTTGTCCCTTCGCCAGGTGCAGAATGACCTTCCGCCCGTTTACCTCTTCTTCGCTGTACCGGGTGGCGCTGATGGAAAGCTTGTCCATGGAGGCGGCGATCTCCTCCGGGGCAAGCCCGAATTCCGAAAGCAGGGCAATGGCGGAAAGGGAGTTATACACGTTGATGGTGGCCTGGTTCGGCAGAGGGAATTCCCGTTCCTTTCCGCCAAACGTTACGGTCATGCGGTGATGCTCGCCGTCTATCTTTGACGCGCGGTACTGAGCCTCCGGAGAGTGGAAGCCGCAGGCGGGGCAGTGAGCTCTGCCAATGTGGTGATACCGCACAAACTCCCAGGAAAGCTTTCCGCCGCACTGAGGGCAAGCGGTGATATCCCGCACCAGGTTATGGCATTCCGTCTGATCGGAGGGCAGCCGGTCAATGCCGAAATAGGCCCGGGGATTTTCCGGCTTCAGCCCGGCGCAAAGCAGGTCGTCAGCGTTCAGCACCAGCCGGGTATTGTCGGGAATATAGCCGTTCAGAATATCCACAATGAATTCAATGTGCGCGTTGCGCTTGAAGGAATCCCGAAACAGATTGGTGCAGAGCAGGAGATCGGGCTTGAGATAGGGCAGGATCTTTGGGGAGCTGCGCTCGTCCAGCTCAAAAATGGCAAGGTCTTTTTTGGGCTTGCCAAAAAAGGTGGAATTGGCGATCAGGGCGGAGGCCACGCCGGTATTCACATTGGTGCCGGAGCGGTTGCACACAAAATCGTACCCCCGGTCGG
>JAAWCL010000016.1 GCA_022793235.1 Bacilli bacterium
GTTACTGTATCCGTTGTATTTCCTCTATCTAGAAGCATCTCAGTTGCTTGGGCTCCAAATTCATCTGCATCCCCCATTGGTATATATCCACTAGGTTGTGATACGGCATTATAGTTTGTTCCATCTGTGCTCTTTTCTAAATAGATTCTGACATCACTATCACCAAGTGTTGAGTTCTCATCTTTTTCTGCTGTAACTTCATAAGAGACTGGTGTTTTACTTCCATATAGATTGATATTGACTGTGAAATCAAATATTTGATTTGGATCTAATAAGACTTTACCCACAGAGTCTTCCATTGGATACGCATTTTCCAAAGTGATCCCATTTTCTCCCTCACGATAACTCATTGTAATCTTACCTGTACGAATTGTATTTTCTATATTACCCTTTTTAGTATAAGTAAATACAGCATAAGTAATTCCTACTACGAATACTAAAAGTAACACTAAACCTAAAACTGATATGATGATTTTGCTTTTATTATTTTGTTCTTTTTTATCCATTTTCTTTTTACACTCCTATCTTTCAATATCTAATTTCATATATTTTATGCTATATAAGATAGATGTCTTATAAATATATTGTAGTGTAAAACATAGATAATATGAATACCTTAATAAATTATTAATTTATATCCTAATTATTTTTTTATGTAAATTTTTATAAAGAAAAAATAGATTACCTCTTATTTAAAGGTCCTCTATCAAACTTTATTTCTTAAAATTATGAATATAGACAATTACTATAAAAATAGAATTTATTCATTTACTTCTTCTTTTACCAAATTAGGCATATTTTTGGGTACATAAGTAACAACTGCTCTATTTTTAAAATCAATACCTTTTAATACAGTATTCAACTCTTTTATATCCAAACTTTTACAAATTTCAATCGGATTTCCTATTATTTTACCATACTTAGAAATATCATCTGTAAATCCTACAGTAACAGCATCTACATAATCTGCACATTTTATAGTACTAGCAATTAAAACTTTTTTATATCGTTCAAGATCCTCTAAAGAAATCTCAATACTTCCAAATTCCTTTTTAATCTCTTCTATTAATTCACTAGGATGTGTACTCTCTGCATACAAATAAATAGTTTTATAATTTTTAATTGTCTCAATATCAAAATAAAATTTTGTAAGTAAATTATTATTCGTTACTCTCTCTTTAAATGTTGAACTATTACCAAATACTAAATCTAAAATAATATTTAAATAAAGATCTAATTTCACCTCATCTTTTGTATCAAATCTTGCCCTTTCACATTTTAAAGACATCATAATCTTTGGAATACTAATATTAAATGGTACAACTTCACTTTCACGTTTAACTGGCTTCTTTTCCTTCTCTTGTTTAATCTTTGGAAGTTCACCCGTCTTATTTTTTAAAGGCCTAAGAACCTCATCTACAACACTTTTAACATTTTCTACATCAAACTTACCCACAACTAATAAAAACATATTTTGAGGTTGATAAAAATTGTCATAACACAAATACAAATCCTCTTTTGTAATCTTTTCAATATCACGAACCTCTCCTGCAATATCTACTCTATGATTATCAGAATGATAAGTATTTTTTCTCAAAGTATCTTCTATAGCATATCCAGCTTCATCTTTATACATATTAATCTCTTGAGCAATAATACCTTTTTCTTTTTCTACATTCTCATCAGTAAAATAAGGACTATTTACATACTTAATTAAATAACGTAAGTTTTTATCAAAATTCTTTGTACCATAACAAATATATCTTGTCAAATCAAAATTAGTCGAAGCATTCGCATCTGTTCCACTCTCAGAAAAGAAAGTAAAAGGATCAATTCCATCTTCTTGTTCAAACATTTTATGCTCCAAAAAATGAGCTACACCATTTGGTACAGTTCTTTCACTCTTTTCTTTATAAGGAGTAAACTGAGTAGCAATAGAACCAAATTTAGTCGCATAAGTAATAAAATATTTATCTTTTTTTTCCATAGGAACAAGATAAACCTCTAAACCATTTTCAAGACGTTCATAATAACCCTTAAGCTCTAGCTCTTTTGAAAAATTAATTTCCTTCATTCTGATATCTCCCTTCTAGTAAATAAACAGTATCCATTTTCACCTTTTTACTAACAGCAAGTATTTCTTCTTTTGTAACTTCTTTCATTTTTTTAGCTTTCGTCTCAATATCATCTACACCAAGTAACTCAATCATATAATAAGATTCTATAATTTCAGATTCACTTTCTTCTATTTCCTCAATTGCAGTTTGATAAAGTTCCTTCGCTTTATTTATATCTTCTTCTGTAAAAGTACCATGACTCATAACAGAAATTTGTTTTTCTATTAATTTTACTGTCTGCTTAAAATCGTCTCTAGAAATACCTGCACGAATTAACATAATATTATCTAGTTTATTAATAGTAGAAGAAATATAGTAACATAAGGAGTGATTTTCTCGAACCTCTCTAAATAATAAAGAATCAACGCCCCCACCCAAAATTATATTATAAAGGGTAAGAGGATAGTTTCTCTCATAATCTGTTAAGTTATAAGTACGACAAGCAATAGCAAGCTTAGATTGATTAGAATCATTTTCTTCTGTTACAATTCTTTTACGCATAGGTGCTCTCTTAGCAGGAATAATAAAGTCGCCCTTTGTCTTTTTAAAAGTTCTTGCTTTAAAATATTTTCGTATTATACTGTCTATATCTTCAAAATCAATATCTCCAATAACAAAAATATCAACATCACTCTCTTTTATAAATTTCTCATAATAAGAGTAAAGATTCTCTGCATGAATATCCTTCAAATCTTCTAAATATCCAAAAGAACGATAAGAAATAGGCGAATCATCTAAATTTTCAAGTAAACGAATCATACTATATGTATTTGCATTTTCTTTAACACTACTTAAAGAAAGACATGCTTGATTCATAATAATATCAAAAGACTTTTCATCAAATTTCTTTTTCTCAACATTCGGCTTATAAATAATATCACTCAAAAATTCAATACATTTTTCTAAATTACCCTCTTCTGTATATTTATCATTTAAAACGCTCATACGAAAACAAGTATTTAAATAATTACCAAGACGTGTATCTGTACTAGAAATAGAACAAGAATACAAATCTTGAGTTTTTAAAACCATTTCCCTTTTTGTTTTATATTTGTTAGAAGAAAAAGTAAGCATAGTCGTTAAAAAATTATGAATAGTAATATTTTCTTTTTTAATTGGTTCTCTAAAATAAACTTTAACCATTACCGATTTAAATTTTTGACACTTTATCAAATGTAAATTATAACTACCTAAATTTTTCTTTATATATTCCATATTTATCCCTCCATCATATTATGCTCTTATTTTGTAGATTTACTCTTCATTTTCTACATTTTCCTCTAATTTAACAAGTACCGCTCGAGGCTTAGAACCATTTGCTGGTCCTATTATACCACGTTCTTCTAGTAGATCAATGATTCGAGCTGCTCGATTATATCCTAATTTAAATCTCCTTTGCAAAAGAGAGGCACTAGCCTTACCACTGGTAACTACAAAATCAACAATTTCATTATAGAGTGGATCATCATAATCCTCACCATCTGCAGACAAATCACTTCCTCCAGCAACTGACACATCTTCACCTTTACTTTCTGCTTCTAAATTTTCAAAAGCAGGATCAAATTCAGCCTGTTGTTGTTCAACTGCATAATCAATAAGTCTTTTTATCTCATCATCAGAAATAAAAGCACCTTGTACACGTTCTGGTGTTCCCTCACCCATAGGTAAAAATAACATATCACCTTTTCCAAGGAGTTTTTCTGCACCAACCATATCTATAATTGTACGAGAATCAATTCCATTACTAACAGCAAAAGCAATACGAGATGGAATATTTGCTTTAATAACACCTGTTATAACATTAGTAGATGGTCTCTGTGTAGCAATAATTAAATGAATTCCCGCAGCACGAGCCATTTGAGTAATACGCATAATACTCGCTTCCACATCTTTACTAGCAACCATCATTAAATCAGCAAGCTCATCTACAATCACAACAATAAAAGGCATTTTCTTTAATTTTTCATCATCACCAACCACTTTATTTCTATTTTCAACATATTCATTGTAACTTTGAATATTTTTAGTCTTTGTCTCACTAAATGTCTCATATCGATTCTCCATCTCCACTACAATTTTATTTAAAGCAACACTAGCCTTTTTAGGATCGGTTACAACAGGACATAAAAGATGAGGAATTCCATTATAAACAGATAATTCCACCTTTTTAGGATCAACCATAACCAGTTTTACTTCATCTGGCTTTGCACGCATTAAAATAGAACAAATAATTCCATTAATACAAACAGATTTACCACTACCAGTAGATCCAGCTACAAGTAAGTGTGGAGTTTTATTAATTTCACAAGCAATCATATTACCCATAATATTTTTACCGAGTGGAGCTAAAAGTTTCGAATCTGCTTTATTTTTTGGTACCTTTTCCATAACCTCTCTAAAGGAAACAGAAGAAGATTCTTTATTAGCAAGCTCAATACCTACTGTACTTTTTCCAGGTATAGGAGCCTGAATCCGAACATCCTTATTAGCAAGTTCTAAAGCAATTTCACGATTAATACTAAGAATTTTGCTAACCTTCGTACCTGACTTTAATTCCAGCTCATATTGTGTAACAGTAGGCCCAACATGTACCTCAACAACCTTACCACTAATACCAAAATCTTTTAAAACATTTTCAAGTTTTATTATATTCTCCTCTATAGCAGACTGATCTGTTTTAGTTTGTTTTTTCTTAGCCTTATCTAAAAGTTCAATAGATGGTAGACTATAATGCTTCTGAACCTCTTTAACAGTAGGAACAACTGCTACCACCTTCTCCTCCTCTATAAATTCTTTTCCCTGTACAGGTTCTTCACTTTTCACAGACTCTATTTTTTTATTATTTGTAAGTTCATCCAAACTTGTAATGACCTTCTTAAAGTCCTCTTCTTCCTCTTCTCCACTACTAATAATAACCTTCTTATGAGAAACAACATCTCCCTGTTCTTCTTTTTCTATTTCTTTTTGTTTTTTCTTTTCTTCTCTTTTTCTTCTTTTTTCTTCCTTCATATCACTTCTATTTTCTTTAGCAAGTTCATATTTTTCAGATAGGAAATCAAACAAAGAAAAACCAGTAAATAAAAGTAACCCTAGACCAACCATAACCCAAGCTACAATTTCCATTCCAATAACAGAAAATAATTTATCAAAAAGAATAGCAAAAACGCCTCCAATAATTCCTCCACCAACAGAAAATAAATCACTAATTGAGCCACTATTCATTATACTATTAAAACTAGCAACCAATTGATTCACAGTCTCTTTAAAAATTTTAATCATATTCCCATCATTTTGTATGACAAACTCTTTATGCATAAGTATTAAAAAACCAAGCACAGCAACATATGTACCTATGAGTTTTGTTGTAAAAAAATCAGGCCAACTTCTTTTTATAATTAAATAAATTCCAATGAACAAGACGATAATGAGTAAAACCATATATAAAGATCCAACCAAAAACAAAGCAAAACTTGCAATAATACGACCTACTGGACCATATTTACCAATACCTAGTATGGCAATTAAAATGAAAAAAATACCATAAAGTTCAACACTATGCTCAAATCCCTTTTTAACTTCTTTTTTCTTTTTTGTCTTTGCCATATTCTCACCTCGTATGTTTTTATAAGCACAATTTACAACTAAATTATATCATATACAAACTTTTCTTTACAGTAAAAAAAGCAAATTTTAACATTTGCTTTACATTAATGTTTAATAGTTTCCAACTCATAATCCTGTATGTATTTGTGTAACTGCTCATCATTTTGAATATTCATAATATAATTTTGCCTTTCACCATCTTTTATATAAATAAGAGCAGGTAACATAAAAAGTTTTTTATCAATATGCATATATCTTAAAAAGGAAATATATTCCTCTTCATCAACACGAATTATATCATACATAAAATAATGAATATGATTTTTATCTAAATATTTTTTTATTTGCATACAAGTAAGACATTCCTTTTTATTACTAGAAAAAACATAAACTAAACCCGTTTTATTTTCTTTTTCTAATCTCTTTATAGCAGAAAAATCTATTTCTTTAGAATTAGAAAGAAAAAAATGATTAGAAATAAAAAGTAAGATTATAAAAACAAGAAGAAGAGCAAAAACTATAAAATATAATTTTCTATTATTTTTCATGATTCACCTGCTTTAAAAATAATATTCGGAGTCAAATAAATACCCTTAGAAAAACCAGCAAAAGTACCAGGCATAAAATCAAGTAACAACTCTCCTGTATTATTTGTATTCACAGGTATAGAAATATCTAGCACTTGAGTCGTCTTATTATAAATAATGTTACAACCCTCTACTTTTTTACTATAATCAACTCCGCCTTTTTTAGGATCTAAAGCTCCAATAAACACATATATCTTAGAAGTATCCATATCTAGTCCTTTATATTCATCAAGCATATTTAACCACAAAGAAATATGAACAGTTTGAGTACCAGTAATATGATATTCCTGTACTGGATTTTCTTTTAAAGTTATAGAATTTCTAACACAGAAGTAATGAGCAGACTCAACTGTTTTAGTATTCACATTTCCTTCTAAATCTTTATAATTTATAGGAACAACCCATAAAAGATCATCAACACCTTCATTTAAAGGAATATTTACAACCACTTTTTTTGCACCAGCAGTATAAGTTGGAGTAATAGTTTGATAGGAAGTAGGTTCCTTTCCTCTATGATCTGTAAAACCATACTTAATTTGAATACCACTAGCAAGACCACTACCTAAATCCTCTAAAGTAATAGGAATTGTCCTACTACTGACACAAATACCATCTGTATAAGTTAAATCAATATCAACATCTGTTGGTGGAATATCATCAATGGCATAAGCTGTTAAAACAACATGACTAGATAAAACATACTCAGCCTCTGGCATACTCACCACGGTCTTATCATCATTATACCAGCCTGATACAGAATAGCCATCCTTAGGTGTTATTTTGGGTAATATGACTTTACAACTCGTCTCCCCCTTTTTAGAGATAACACAAAAATCAGTTGTTTTTTCAATTCTCTCAACATAATCTCCTATTCGATATTCAATAGTATAACTTTTTGATTTAGTAAGTATATTATCACTAACAATAAGATCATTTGCATTACCCAAGTTATCAAATATTTTTCCAGGATTTAAAATAACCTGTGCTGTATCATTAGATGTAGCTTGAACAACAATATCATATTTATAACCATTCGCTATCACTATAGGATCACTTACACTTTTAATAGTTAAACCACTACCCTCACTCACCAAAATATCACTTGGAATCAATGATTTTCTTCTTAAACCACTAATAGTATCTGTACATTCCATATGAATAGTAGCATCCTCTCCTAAATTAACAGAATCAGTGGTAACAAATACACACTGCGGACCTTCATTATCAAAAGCAAATGTATGAGTAGAAAACACATAATAATCTGTAAACATATTGCCATTTATATCACTTAAATTTTCAACCATTAACCATAAATACATCTCACCTGTTAAATAGTCTTGTCCCAATTCGTTTTTAGACCCAACCTCAAAAGTAACTTCTTTATCTCCTTCATTATAAGTGAATTGTGCTTTTTGAATACTTGCTGGAGTAACGCCAGAAGCAATATCATTAGAAGTACTCCACCCATAGTGAATAGAGGCTCCATTCTTTATTCCTGAACCTAAATCAGAAATACGAACTTTTATGGTTTTTTCTTTAGTATAAGTAGAACTTCCATTCTCTAAAAAAACAACCTTAGGAGCCTCATGATCAATCACTTGGGCAACCAAATGTACATCTCCTTGGATAGAAATGGTCTCTCCTATTTTATAAACTTGACCCGTATCTTTATTAAGCCAACCATCAGCTGTAAATCCACTAATAGGAGTAAAATCTGGTAAAGTAACAAGACAACTTCTACTATCACCTTCAGTAGTACAATTCATAGATTCCTTTTCAAGTGAAGCAACAAATTCTCCTTTTTCATAAATAACAGTATGAAGAAAACCACCAACATAAATATCATTACTATATATAGCCTCTTTATTTGGTGTACCTACATTATTACTCATCCATCTTTCTGGAATACCAAGATGGAAAACACCAACACTTTTAGCTTGAACAGTAATCTCATACTTATAACCATTTGTAATTTCAAGTGGAGCACTCACATTTGTAATCATAGCATGATCAGTAGAAGTTCTAAAATCAGCTACCGCCAACTCTTTCCTTTGCATACCTACAATTTCATCAATACAACTTAATGTAAAAGTAGTTTGTTCCCCTATTTTTAAATCATGTCCACCACTCATTGTACAAACAGGAACACTACCACTAAAATTATATACTCCATTAGATATAATAACTTCCTTTTGAACATTTCCTTTTTTATCTTTTAATTGAATAGGCTTAATCCACAAATAAAAACTACCATTTAGATTTTTATCACGAACAATAAATGTAGTAGATTTACTACCATCCTCGTAATTTAACTTGGCCTTTTTGTAATTTGTTGGCTCTATAGTCTTAGATAAAGAAAAACCATATTCTATACTAGCAGAAGAAGCAAGACCACTTCCTAAATCTTCTATTTTAATCTCAATCTCTTTTTCCTCAGAAAACAAATCATCTGCATCTGTCAAAAATAGAATTTGAGGAGGCGTATTATCTTTAGCATTAGCATAATAAGTAGCATCTCGAGTTAGAGTAACCAGTCCATCTACATCTATCCCAACTGTTGCATTTTTACTAGTAGACCAGCCTGCTTTTGTATAACCATCATTTACTTTATAATCAGGAAGATAGATAGAACAACTTGTTTCCCCTTGCCCGATAGTACAAGTTTCTTTCTCTCGTCCCAAACTTTGTACAAAATCTCCCTTTTGATAATAAACTGTTAAAATATCCCCTGGTTTAGCACCTCCTCCTGTATTCTCTGAAGTTGAAGAGGAACTGGAATAATAAACACCACCAGTACAATTAGAGCCCATACCTGAAGATAAATCTGTAAGTGAAGTATACTTATCTGCAGTTTGAGAAATTTGTTCTACCTTACTACGAACAAGCGTAGTTTGATTAGCATCTTTTATATAAGTAATACCTCGATGAGACTTTGATTGTTTCCCATAAGTTTCAAGAAGTTGTACTCCATAACTATATTTATTAGTTGAAGCATCATAAGTAATAGTAACGTAAGAATAGCGACTATTATATTCTCCATCATTTGGTCCTTTTAAATCAGTAAGTTCTAAATCTTTCAAAGTGAATACAAGACAACGAGTAGTAGTGGGCTCAGCTATAGTTGTATCTTCCTTATATCTTTTTTTAGCAACCGTAATTAATTTTTGTGCATCATGAACATAAGTTGTTTTTTGATTTTTTTCTACAGATCTTGTTATATTTGGAATCGCTACTAATAAAAGAATTCCCATAATTGTAATTGCCGCAATTAATTCTACTAAACTAAAAGCTCTCTCATCTTTCATATCATAACCACCACTTTATTTTCTATTTCTATTTTAACATATTTAGAGAAAAAGAAAAAGGAAAAAATTAGATCCTTTCGAACCTAATCTTTACAAACATAACCTATAGAAGATAGTTTTTCCTTTAATCCATGACTACTCTCTCCTATTTTAATGACATTTTCTTAATCCTCCTACTATATCTTTATAAACACACATATTAAGTGTATATGTCAATACACTTTTTAAATGTATGACAAAATAAAAATAGCAATTTATGAACATCGAAAGGAAAAATAATGTTATGAAATATAGATTTAAAGATTTAAGAAAAAATATTGCAAAAATATTAAATACCACACAACAACATTACAGTAGAATTGAAAACGGAGATACAGAAATTACTGGAGACAGAATAATCAAACTTGCAAAATTTGACAATACAAGCGACTATCAACAAACATTAAAGAACCCTATCCAATTGATAAAAAATAAAAAATTCGAAAAAAATATTTTATTAATATTGGATACCCCAAACAACATAATGTTTTGCCTTCTCTCCACAACATACACATGTATCTGTTATAGGTTCCTTATCTTCTAAAATACATCGAGACTTACATCCTTTTATTTCCTTTATTTTTTCTTCACAAACAGCATTTCCACACCACATAGCATGAATAAATCCAGGTTGTGTATTCAATATATTTTCCATATCTTCTAAATTATATGCAGTAAAAGTCAAATCATCTCTCCGTCTCTTTGCACGAGTATACATATCGTTTTGAATAGTTTCTAAAAGATTTTTTGTATACTCTACTATATTTATATCTAAAGAAACTTCCATTTTTTCTCTAGTATCTCTACGAACAAACATAACCTTATGATTAGCAAGATCTCTTTCTCCCACTTCTATACGAATAGGAATTCCCAAGACTTCACTTTCTGCAAATTTAAAACCTGGAGATTTATCACTATCATCAATATAAGCTGTTACACCATTTTCTAAAAGTATATCTCTGTAGTTTTGTGCAAGATTTACTACCTCTTCATTATCTTTTCCAATAGGAACAATTACAACCTGCCTAGGAGCAATTTTTGGAGGAAGAACAAGTCCATAATCATCACTATGAACCATAATTAAAGCTCCAATCATACGAGTAGTAATTCCCCAAGAAGTTTGATAAGGATATTCTTCTTTATTATCTTTATTAGTAAATTTCACATCATAAGCCTTCGTAAAATTTTGACCAAAATAATGAGAAGTACCCATTTGTAAAGTAACACCATTATACATTAAATCTTCATTTGTTAAAGTATACTCTGCTCCTGAAAATTTTTCTTTCTCTGTCTTTTTACCTCGAATAGAAGGAATGGCCAAAATATCATGATGAAATCTGTAATAAACATCCATCATTTGATTGGTCTCTTTTAATGCTTCCTCCCTCGTTGCATGAATAGTATGACCCTCTTGCCATAAAAATTCCCTACTTCTTAAAAAAGGCCGAGTCTCTTTTTCCCATCTAAATACATTACACCACTGATTATAAAGTTTAGGTAAATCTCTATGCGATTTAATATGTTTACTATAATAATCACAAAATAAGGTCTCACTTGTAGGACGAATACAAAGTCTCTCTTCAAGTTCACGACTTCCACCACAAGTTACCCAAGCAACTTCTGGAGCAAAACCTTCTACTAAATCTTTTTCCTTGTTAAGCATCCCTTCAGGTATTAAAAGTGGCATTTGACAGTTTACATGTCCCAATTTTTTAAATTCTTTATCTAATATTTCTTGCATCTTCTCCCAAATTGCATACCCATTAGGTTCGATTACAATACACCCCTTTACAGAAGAATAATCTGCTAAATGGGCAACCCGAACAACATCTGTATACCACTGTGCAAAATCTGTATCACGTGGTGTAATCATTTTATTTTCTTTACTCATATACATCACCTACCTAAAAAAAATATATTTACATATATTTATCCATTGACTTCATCATTTGATTAATCTGCTTCTGATTCGGCTTTCTTCCCATCTGCATCATAAGTGATTTAATCATATCTTCATTGATTGGAGGATTCTTCTTCATATATTTTTTTATAAAATGACGAGTTACAAAAACCCCTATAACTAAACCAATAATAAGTCCCAATAAAACCATTAAAATATCATGCCACATAATCTCATCTCCTAAACATATTTTACTAAAAATTATATGATTAGACAAGCATTTTAATACGATTATAGACTTATTTTTGTTATAAATTCATTATAAATATATAAATACACAATACAGATTCATATAAAATAAATAAAATCTATATTTGAGTCTCAAATATTACTTACTTATACTAATAACCTCTCTTACTCCATTATTGCTTCCAAAAGTCATAGGAGTATTTTTCAAGTCGTCTACAAAGAATTCACAATTAAAATAGCAAAAGTAGAATTATCTGTAGCTATATTAGACATACAATGATTACTTTCCATTGTGTAGCCTACTAATTCTGTCTCCTCCTATGTTATCATTCTAAAAATAAAAGCTACAACCATAAAATCAAAGACTTGCCCACTACCAAATAAACACATACCAACAGAATCTTCCATAAAAAGAGCATCTACAATAGATATTCCATTTTCTCCCTCATTATAACTCATAAAAATCTTAGCAGTTGTAATAATATTGAACTGACTACCACTTTTACTAAACGAAAAACAGCATAACGAATCTCTATAATAAAAAGAACTAAAATAAACAACTTCAAAACTGATAATACAATTTCTTTTTAATTTTTCATTATGTCCTCCTCAACATAATTTTACAAAAAATGCGTATTATAAATACGTATATACAACATACAAAAAGATGCACGTATCGCTAATACGTTTTATGGTTTTTTTATTCAGATTTTTGATAAATTCATTAATGAAAAGTAAGGAGGCTACTATGAAATTTATAGCAAATAATTATGAACCGAAAGAAATTATCAAAATAATTCGTGAATGGACGGAATTAACACAAA
>JAAWCL010000174.1 GCA_022793235.1 Bacilli bacterium
GGTTTCAAAAGGGATCACCTTTTGCACACATCGTTATTGGCTCTGCCAATATCGTAGTGTGTTACCTAGTCGCCAAGAACTAGGTTTTAACCGAGCCATTAGTTACAACGTTTCTTTTGGATCGGCTCTTACTTTTAGTATTGAAAAGCAACTTGTAATTTATCTACTCTTGGTCTTTCTTTCGGATTTAAATATTATTATTCTTAAGAAATAGAGTCTTGTATTTGCTCTAATCCTATTTTGTTTGTTTCTTTAATCTCTAAGATTTTACTATTATTAAATATAGACAAAATATTATCTTCCATTCTATAATTCGGTTTTATTGTAAATTCATAATTTTTTCCTTTAACAATATTAGGACATAATTCCTTTTCAACTTTAATTGTTTGAACTTCTTCCTCTTGAAATTGTCTTATAGTTAAATAAATATATTTTTCATCATTACTCTCTGCAACATTAAGTATATTATATGTTCTAATAAAAGAGTTTAAATCTATTGTATTTTTATTTTCTATTTCATCAATAAGTTTTTCACCTTTAACAAATTTAATTAAATTTGAATCTATAATTATTTTCTTAAACTTTTCTTGTTCTTTCTCACTATTATCTAATAATCCAACAACGACAACTTTATGCTCATCATCAACATAATTAAAAGTATAATTATCATAATCTTTAACACCATTGGTTTGGAAATATTCAATAATTTTATTATTGACACTTTGTAAATCCTCTGTTTCAACTTCTTTTTTGCTATTTCTACAACCGGTTATCCCTAACACTATAACCACGCAAATCAATACTCCTAATATTTTCTTTTTCATAAAAACCATTCTCCTAACTAACTCGTTTACTAAAACTATTTTCATAAATATCCATAAAAGAGGAAACAAATCTTGCTTCATTTTGTTCTTCTTCTGTACCTGTATTTACCTGCCAACCATAAGTTCCATATAATTTGTAATTTGATTGAGATAAATTTTCTAAATTAAATTCTTTTTGTATTATTTCTATTCCTTTAGAATATTCTTTCTTTAATTGTTTAAATGCCTTACTTGGATTTTTAAAAACTGCATAACCATATTTATTTGCTCCGATAGCAAAATCCTCACTTTTGCTTATAAAGAATTCAATATCAACATTACCTTTAATATTACTTTTCCCTACAACATATTCTTGTGAATATTTTAAATTTGGATTCGACACTTCTTTAATTACTATAAATCCTATAATAATAAAAATTACAACACTAACTATTATAACTATTTTTTTCATAAACATTTCTCCGTTTCAACAACTTGTAATAAAATTATATCACTTTCTAAAGCGTTTTAATAGTAGATAAAAGAGAACAGGAAAATTATAGTCCTTCTATAACAAATGGGTTAATACTCAATACTTGATATGTTTCTTCAATATTAAAGACAATACTTTCAATCATATAAGTAATGACTTTGCTATCGATATCTAATAATTTCTTTTGTGGAATATAA
>JAAWCL010000175.1 GCA_022793235.1 Bacilli bacterium
AGGGTAGGCAGGCAGCCAAAGCCCCCGTCCCGCCCGCAGGCGGAGAGAGATGCGAAGCATCGCGGGGTCTGGGGCGGGAGCCCCAGCGGGTGCAGGGCAGAGCCCTGCCGCCCCCCGCGCAGGGGCCCCTCAGGGGCAGGCAGACTGCGCCGTTTGGTTGAGCACAAGGACGTCGGATTCGCGCAGGATGGTTTGCCCATTCGGGACGATCGTTTTGCCGCCCCGCTGGATCATAATCACCAAGCTTCCCACCTCGTTGCGAATGGACGATATGCGCTGCCCGATCCATTTGCTGCCCGGTTTCACAGTCAGCTCGGATAAGCGGATGACCGTTTCGTCCTGGAATGCAGGCGCGCACAATACCAAAACGTCACCCTCCTGCACCGCCGTCGCGCCGTCCGGCACAAGATGCGCCCCGCCGCGCAAAAGCAGCACAACAAGCAGCTCGGGCGGCAGCTGAAGATCCCGCAAGTGCTGATCCTTCCAAGGATGCCCTTTCCGGATCTTCAGCTTTACAAATTGCAGGTCGACTTCGTCCGTATAGTCAGTAAACGTTGTCAGTACGTCGGCATTTTCGTCAATCATATTCAACCGCCGCGATACTGCCGGGATCAGCGTGCCCTGAATCAGAATCGACAAGAGGACAACGCAAAATACAATATTGAATACATCCCGTATCACGCCGCTGTTGATGCTCATAATCGCAAACACAATGGACGCAGCCCCGCGCAGTCCCGACCACGACACCAACAGCATCTGCCCCCGCGTGCAGCCGAACGGCGCAAGAAGCGCAAATACCGCCGCCGGACGCGCAACGAACGTCAAAAACAGCGCGATCGCCAGCGCCGGGAACAGGATGCCCGGCAACAGGGATGGCGTCGCCACCAGCCCGAGCAGGAAAAATATCGCCATCTGCATCAAGCCGGTTACACCATCAAAAAAATGTACCAGCGTGCGCTTGCCCGGCAAGTGGCTGTTGCCCAGCACAATCCCCGCCAGGTATGCGCTCAAATAACCATTGCCGCCAACCAGCGTGGGCAGCGCATACGCCGCCATCGCAACCGCAATCAGGAACGCCGCGTCAAAGCCGCTCGCCGCAAACTGGAAATTGCGGAACACATGCCGCGCCGCAAGCGCAACCGCAAGCCCGATCAGCACCCCGTAAACAATCTGCGAAAAAACCAGGTACAGCAGCGCCCCCGCGCTCGCCTGCCCCCGCAGAAGGGTCAGTGCGCTCGCCGTCAGCATGTAACTCATCGGATCGTTGCTGCCGCTCTCCACCTCAAGCAGCGACGCCGTGCCATCCTTCAAATCCAGCTTTTTTGAGCGCAGGATCGAAAACACCGACGCCGCATCGGTTGACGAAATCACCGATCCCAGCAGCACACTGACCAATACCGGGAACCCCAGCGCGAACCAGCAGAACAACGCCGTCAGCCCCGCCGTCAGCGCAACCCCAAGCGTCGACAGCAGCACCGCCTTGCCCGCAACCGGCCTCGCACTCGCCCATTTGGTGCCGAAACCACCATAAAACATAATAAATATCAGCGCAAAGGAACAAATCTGTTCGGCAAAAAAGAAGTCCTCAAAAGGGATCTTGAAAATGCCGTCCGAGCCGAACAGCATCCCAAGCAGGATAAATGCCGCCAGCATGGGGATGCCCAGACGGCTTGTGACACGGTTGAACAACACGCAAAGCAGCACAACCGCCGAAGCGACAAGAAGGAGAAGAGGCAAACGATACAGTCCTTTCTGTTTGAGAGTCATTTCCGGCCCATAGCGCACCGGGATACCTTTTAGACGTACGGAACCAATCCCCGCGCACGGCCCTGCGTCGAATCCCACGCCTGAACTGTGCCCAAACACCTTGCAGCCTGCCAGTATTCCCGTGGTTTTTGGACTTGCCAGCCGAAGGATGCTCCCGTGAACCCGCACACGCTGAAGGAATCGGCCCTTTCCTCTATTTTACCAGAATGGCCGTCCTGTGTCCAGTCACCAGGCGGCGTCCCGGCGTTTTTCAAGAAACCGCTTGACAGCGGGCCCGTGTGTGCTTTATACTAAGCATAGCCTCGGCATTTTTTCTTTTTACGCCGGGTTGCAAACGTTTGCGCTTTCTCAGAAAGGGGATTTACCGGTATGTACAAGATCGAAACACACCTGCACACAACCCATACCAGCAAATGCGGCTGGCTGACCGCGCCCGAAATCATTGCGCGGTATCAGGAGCTGGGCTTTGACGCAATCGCCGTCACCGATCACTATAACTATGACACCTGGAACTATAAAGGTATTGACATCG
>JAAWCL010000176.1 GCA_022793235.1 Bacilli bacterium
CCATCGGGAATGGACCAGGTGGGGTCGCCGTGCATCATGATGTAATACTCGTATCCGCTTTTTTCCCGAATCAGCTCCAAAAGCCACTGGGCGCTCTCCAGGTCTCCGGGGTTCGGCTGCACGAAGATGGCGCTGTGATCGTACCGCTTGGCGATATCGAGATAGAGCTGGGCCATTTCGTTCATGTGCAGGTTCCGCTCTGTCCGGCTCATCTGCTTCCACTGGGCGTAATGCCGCTGGGAATCGTGCACCTTGCCGAAGGCCTCCATGGTCAGGAAAAACACCAGCTCAAAGGTGGGTACCTGGCCGCCGATGGGCTCGCACCTCAGGGTTTTAATAAAACGCTCGCGATGTGTCATAGGCTTCCTCTCCAAATCTCCCGGTCAGGCCGGGTGAGATACGAGGCTATTATACCAACTGAGCAAAGAAAAGCAAGCCACTTTCACAAAGTTTTCGAAAAATTTAGAGCTTTCGTTTTTTCCAGTATGCGGCATGGAACAGAAATCCGAAAAGGACGGTTCCCCCGGCCGCCAGGTAGGTCGCCGTATACCCGGCGCTTGCGGAAAGAACGCCCCACAGCATGACGCTGATCCCTCCGCCGATATCGCCCGCCAGCATAAAGGCCGTGTTGGCAACGCCCTGGCGCTCTCCGGGAATGGTGAGCATCACCTCCGCCTGCAAAAGCTGGGTGACCGCCGTGATCCCGACGCCGGTCAAAACGGCGGAAATCAGCATCAGCAGCATGCGGTGGGAAACCGCGATCAAAGCGGTTCCGCCCGCCGCCAGCAGCAGGCCGGTGAAAACGCAGGCACGCTTGGAGAAGCGCGAGATCACACGTCCCATCAGCAGCCGGGCGCAGATCACCGTCAGGTTATTCACAAGGAAGTACAGGCTGATCTGCTCCAGCCCGCGGCTCAGGCCGCAGGGAGTGAGGAAGCTGTCTATAGCGGATTTACTCGTCAAGGCAAAAAGATTCACGGCGGAGGGCAGCAAAATCAGGACCAAAAGGCTTCCCTTCAGCCCGGAGCCTGTCTTCTCCCGCTCCGGCTTCCTTTCTTCTCCCCTGCTTTCCGGGCGGCGATAATGATCCCGGACAAAGAAGGACAGCATAAAGGCAGTCAGCCCCAGCAC
>JAAWCL010000177.1 GCA_022793235.1 Bacilli bacterium
ATAATTCTTCAAAATCACTATAAAATGTACTTCTAAAATTAACTTGCTTTACTGCATATTTATTATCTATTATTTCAAGTTCAACATCATCAACATATCTCATTATAATATCTGCTTTAATCTCTCTATCTAGTAAATCCCAGTTTTCGTTAAAAGCATAATAGGATATTGGTAATTTTACTTTATTGATAAAGTCCATATCTCTTTTTAAAAGTATATCATCAATAGTAAAGTTTAATTGTTCTGCTTGTTCGTTTTCTAATAATTTTGAGTTGATTAGTTCAAGTTGTTCTTCAATTATTTTTGTTTCTTCTTTAAATTCATCTTCAGTAAATAATGAATCAATATATGCTTTTTTTATTCTTTCTTTTTTATTATTTAAGTTCTTTATTTCACTCTCTAATTCAGTTTTTGGATTATCTATCTTTGATTTTAAAACTGGTAAAAAGAATTCATTAACAACATTATCATATTCTAAAATATCTGCTAGTAATGTTTTAATTGTTTTTTCTATTTCAGTTTCTTTGATATTATTTTTACAATTTTCACATCTATAATAGAAATACCATTTATCTGTTTTTATTTTATGACTAGCACCACCGGCAAGTATTCTTCCACATTTAGGACACCTTAGTTTTTGTAAAAATATGTAAGTTTGTGTTCTCATATAATTTCTTTGATTTTTCTTCTTTTGTACTTGGCAATTTTCCCATAATTCTTTTGATACAAGTGGCTCAACAACATTTTCATAATAAGTTGGATGGTTTGTTCTTTTGCCATGAACATAATCACCTTTATAAACTTCGTTTGTAATAATTCGTAAGATTTTAGTATCTTTCCAATTTGTTTTGTTTAAAACCTTTTCTTCATTAAATATAGTAGCAATATTAGAATATGTTTTACCCTCAAAATATAAATTAAATATTCTAATTACAATATCTTTAGTAAGTGGATCTGGTACTAATAACTTGTTTTCGTGTTTATAACCTAAGGGTGCTTGTGCTGGAATATGACCAGAAGAAATTGCCCCAGCAAGTCCAACTTTAGTTCTCTCACTTGTTCTTTCTATTTCGTTTTGTGAAACAGTTGTAAGTAGTCTTGCCACCATTTTCCCACTTGAATTTGTCGTATTAATTTCTTCGTTAGCACAATCCAAATAAGCATTGTTTTCATCTAAAAATTTCATAATATTTTCCATATCATAAACACTACGAGTAAGTCTATCTAGTTTTAATACGACAATAGTATTACATTTCTTATTTCTAATATCTTCTTTTAATTCTTCAAATGCTGGTCTATGGTTTCCAGTTTTAGCACTAATTCCAGCATCTTTATAAACCTTATAAATCTCATAACCTTTATACTCACACATAGCACGAAGTCTTTTCTCTTGCTCTGGTAAACTAAAACCCTCACGAACCTGATCCTCTGTACTAACACGAATATAAACTGCTGCAATACTCCTTTCATTATCCATAATTATCATTCTCCTTTCTCTTTTTGGAATAGTGAAAGGCACCAAAAAAGGTGTCACATAACAAGGACACCTAGAAT
>JAAWCL010000017.1 GCA_022793235.1 Bacilli bacterium
AAAATAAGAGTAAGAGTAGAAGTGGAGAAATGATATATTCATAATAAACATTGTACCTATTTGATATGTATATTATGACATAGTCAGTTATACCCAAACATATAAAGGTCAACTATTCATAATATACAAACAACGCATGTAGAGTGTGTATGTGTGTTAAATAGAAGGTTATAATTTAATTTATAAGGTTTCAATCGATTTGTTGATAGGCATTCATTTTTATTTGTTTTTTCTCTTTAAGTGAAAATTTACTAAAACATTATGTAGTGTTTGTAAGAAGATTATTAAAAGATAATTTTATGGAAAGATTGTTTTTATTTTACATATAATAAAAAGATTGACGAATATTTCTTTTCAGTATATAATTTCTTTGTTAGGTAGCTAACAAAAGAGGCGAATTGTTGTGTATGATAATGATATTTTATATGAAATAAAAGAAATTGATATGTTAATTATTCGAAAAATATTAAGTGATGCAAAGAAAAATAAAGATCTTCCTTTTTCACCTATTCAAGGTAAAATTATTAATTATTTGGTAGAAAAAAAAGAAAAAATTGTATATCAAAGAGATTTAGAAAAGTTTTTAAGTCTTAGGAGGAGTACTATTTCAGGTATTTTACAAACAATGGAAAAAAATAATTTTATTAAAAGACTTGATGTATTAGAAGATGGTAGAGTTAAAAGAATTGTATTAACTCAAAAAAGTATAGAAGAATATAGTAAGATTAGGCGAAAATGTGCTAAAATACAACAGGATATTGCTAAAGGTATTAAAAAAGAAGATTTAGATATTTTTTTTAAGGTCTCAAAACAAATTAAGAAAAATTTAAAAGAGGAGAGTGATTAAATGTTTAAACTGATTAAGAATTTTAGTAAAAGGGAATGGTTTTTAGTTCTACTTTGTTTTGTGTTTGTTCTTTTACAAGTATGGTTAGAACTTAAAATGCCTGATTATATGTCTGAGATTACTAAACTTGTACAAACAGAAGGTAGTAAGATGAATGATATTGTAATGAATGGTGGATTTATGCTACTTTGTGCTTTGGGTAGTTTATTACTTGCTATTGTTGTGAGTTATTTTGTGGCTAATCTTTCGTCTTCTTTTTCGATGAAAGTTCGTGAGAAGTTATTTACAAAAGTAGAAGATTTGTCTATTCATGAAATTAAGCAATTTAAAACAGACAGTTTGATTACACGTACAACCAATGATATTACACAAGTTGAAATGCTTATTGGAATGGGTCTTCAGTTGTTAATTAAAGCTCCTATTACTGCTATATGGGCTATTACTAAAATTTTAAATAAAAGTATGGAGTGGAGTATGATTACAGCAGTAGCAGTTTTAGTTTTGCTTACTGTTATTGGTATATTAATTGTTATTGTTATGCCTAAGTTTAAGGTAGTACAAAAGTTGACAGATAAAATTAATGGTGTTACACGTGAAAATTTAACAGGTATTCGGGTTGTTCGTGCTTTTAATGCTGAAAAATATCAAGAAGATAAATTTGAGGTGGTGAATAACCAGTTAACGAATCAACAGCTTTTTAATCAAAAATCTTTTGCTGTTATGTCTCCTATTATGTATCTTGTTATGAATTTTTTAACACTCAGTATTTATTATGTTGGAAGTTATTTAATACATGATACTTTGATGGTTTCAAAGATTGGTTTATTTGGCGATATGATTGTTTTTTCAAGTTATGCTATGCAGGTGATTATGTCTTTTTTGATGCTTGCTATGATTTTTATGATGGTACCTCGTGCTACTGTGTCTGCTAGTCGTATTAATGAAGTTTTAGAAACAGATATTACTGTAAAAGATGGACATATTGATAGCAATCAAAAAGAAGAAGTTGGAACAGTTGAATTTCGAAATGTTTCCTTTAAATATCCAGATGCTGAAGAATATTTACTTAAGAATATTTCTTTTAAGGCAAATAGAGGGGACACGATTGCCTTTATAGGTTCTACTGGTAGTGGAAAATCTACTCTTATTAATCTAGTACCTAGATTTTACGATGCCACAGAAGGAGAAGTACTTGTAGATGGAATTAATGTTAAGGATTATAAATTAGAATATTTATATAATAAATTAGGTTATGTTCCTCAAAAGGCTGTTATGTTTAATGGAAGTATTTTAGATAACGTTACTTATGGTAAGAGTAAAAATGAAAAAACAATTCATACCTTAAAAAAAGCTATTGAAGTTGCTCAAGCTAAAGAATTTGTAGAAAAAATGGATGATGGTTATGATTCACATATTGCACAGGGAGGAACAAATATTTCAGGTGGACAGAAACAAAGACTTGCTATTAGTCGTGCTATTGCGAGGGAACCTGAGATTTATATTTTTGATGATAGTTTTTCTGCACTTGATTATAAGACAGATGCTGTTCTTCGAGCTGAATTAAAAAAATATACAAAAGATAGTACAAGCTTAATTGTTGCTCAAAGAATTGGTACAATTATGAATGCTAATAAAATATTAGTGTTAGACAATGGTGAATGTGTTGGTATGGGAACGCATAAGGAGTTATTAAAGTCTTGTGATGTTTATAAACAAATTGCATTGTCACAACTTTCAAAGGAGGAGTTAGACCATGAAGGGAAATAGAAGAGGTGGTCCACCAGGAGCAGGAGTAGAAAAGGCTAAAGATTTTAAGTCTGCTATTAAGCGTTTAATTAAAGAGCTTCGTTCTTTTAAGATATTGATTGTTGTTGCTTTGTTTCTTGCAGCAATTGGCTCTATTTTATCTATTTTTACTCCTAATATATTGTCTGATTTGACAGATGAGATTTCCGCTGGACTTGTTATAAGGCAGGATCATTTAGAGGAACTTTCTAAAAGAATAGGTGCTTCTTTAGAAAAAAATACAATTGTAAGTAAAATGTCTGAGATTATGAATGTGGATTTGTCTAATCAAAATATTAAAAATATTATGATGAATAAGGATATTACAGATTCGGATAAAGAGATTTTTCAGGATGTTTTAGAGAGTGTGAATGTTGAAGATATTTCTATGGATATGTTTTCAAAATTGCCTTCTAGTATTTTGAATTTGCTTTTTTCTGATAGTACCTATAATGGTGTTTTAATTCGTACAGAGGATAAGATACGATTATTAAATATGGAGCAAGATGTTCGTCGTTTACCAGAAAGTGTTTTAAAGGCTCTTTTGATTGAGATAGAAATTGATCATGTAAAAATATCTGTTGATGATCAAATTGTTTTCTTAAATAAGATGGGTACTTTAAAAAAGGATGCTGAAGTAGAAGAGGTTTATGCTATTATAGATGATCTGCCTAAAAGTATAAAAAAAGTTGTTGAACCTTTTATGAATTTAGATAAAATTAAAGATATAGCGTTATTTCTTGTTCTATTATATGTTTTAAGTGCTCTGTTTACTTATATTGAGTCTATTTCTATGACAACCGTTTCAAATCATTTTGCGAAAATTTTAAGAAGAAGAATTTCTAGGAAGATTAATAAGTTGCCACTTAAATACTTTGATAAAAATTCTACAGGAGATATTTTATCTAGAGTTACAAATGATGTAGATACTTTGGCTCAAACTATGAATCAATCTCTTGCTACACTTGTTAGTGCTATTACTCTTTTTTTAGGTACTATTATTATGATGTTTCTTACAAATTATTTAATGGCTATTACAGCTATTTTATCTAGTTTGTTTGGTTTTGTTTTTATGTTTATTGTTCTTGGAAAGAGTCAAAAGTATTTTACTGCAAAACAGGAAGAACTTGGGCATTTAAATGGACATATTGAAGAGGTTTATTCTGGACTTAATGTTGTTAAGGCTTATAATGGAAAAGAAATAAGTAGTTTGAAATTTCAAGAATTAAATAAAAAAATGTATGAAGCTAATCGTAAAAGTCAATTTTTATCTAGTCTTATGATGCCTATGATGAATTTTATTGGTAATTTTGGGTATGTGGCTGTTTGCATTGTTGGAGCTTTACTTACTATGGATAATAAAATCAGTTTTGGTGTGATTGTTGCCTTTATTTCTTATGTTCGCTTGTTTACATCACCACTAGCTCAGATTGCTCAGGCTTTTACTAATTTACAATCTGCTGCCGCAGCAAGTGAGAGAATCTTTGAATTTATTGATGAAGAAGAAATGATAAAAGAAGAAAATAAAAAATATTTAGAAAAAGAAAAAGTAAAAGGTGATATTGAGTTTAAAAATGTAGTTTTTCAATATGATGGAACTGACCATCCTACGATCAAAAATTTTACAGCTTCTGCAAAATCAGGTGAGAAAATTGCAATTGTTGGTCCAACGGGTGCTGGAAAAACTACTATGGTGAATTTGCTTATGAAGTTTTATGAACTTACTGGAGGAGATATCAAAATAGATGGTGTATCTACAAAAGAGTTAACAAGAGAAAATATTCATTCTTTGTTTACAATGGTCTTACAAGATACATGGCTATTTGATGGTACAATTAAAGAAAATATTGCTTATAATCGAGATCATGTTACAGAGGAACATATAAAAGAGGTTTGCAAAACAGTAGGACTTGATCATTTTATACGAACTCTTCCTAATGGTTATGATTCTTATGTTTCAGATAATGATTCTGTGAGTGCAGGACAAAGGCAATTACTTACTATTGCTCGAGGTATGATAGAAGACGCTCCTTTTCTTATACTTGATGAGGCAACTAGTAATGTTGATACTAGAACAGAGGAACTTGTACAGAAAGCTATGGATAAACTTATGGAGGGAAGAACTTCTTTTATCATAGCACATCGTCTTTCTACTATTAAAAATGCTGATTTAATACTAGTTATGAAGGATGGAAATATTATCGAACAAGGAAGTCATGATGAACTTATTGAGAAAAAAGGTTTTTATGCTGATCTTTATAATTCACAATTTCAGAGTTAGAGTAGTCTAACTTTTTTGTTATTAAAATTTGTTGTTCAGATATGATCTAAACTCTAAATTTATAAGATAATCTTATACTTTCATTTTTTTATTTCTTTTTTCATTTCTTTATGTTATATTTAAATAGTACTGGAGGTTGTAGTATGCATATGTTTTTGAGTAATGAGGAAACTTTGGATTGTTTTTTAGTAAAAAAGCCACTGGAGGCTATGAGTCAGGAAATAGAGAAGGATATTTCGTCAAAAATTTTGCTTGGGGGAGGTCGTCTTACAGGTAAAAGTAGTATTTTACAGTATTTAGGAAAGAAAAATAAATGGACTGATCATCAATTTATTTATATGAAATTTGATCCTTCTGATTGTGGACGATTGGCAAGAGATCCACAACTTAATTTTTCTTTATATCAATGTCATTATGAAATTCAATTTTGTAACAGATTATTAAGTTATATCGAGGAGTATTATAGATTTTCTTTTCCTCAACTTTATGGGGATTTAATTTTTTCTGTAGAAGAATTATCTCGTCAATTTTTTGATTATTTAGAAAAGTGTTCTTCTCTTGAAAATATTCCTTTTACTTATTCTTCTATTGCTCCTTTTATTGTTCGTCGAATACGTGAAGATATTTCTCCTGTATCTTTGTCTTTAATTATTGATCGCTTTGATTGGATAAATAATGGAAATATTTTTGCACAAGAGGTTTTAAGCAAATATTTTCCATTATTTGATAAAGTTGTTGTTACTACAGATGATAGAGATATTTTGGACTTTAATAGACAAAAAAGATTAGCTCAATGTGGTTATTCTTATATAGAGTCTACATATGGTATGAATATAGATGTAGTTAAAGAGATGATTTTTAAAAGAGTTAATTATTGTAATCATAACTTAAATTTAGGAGAAAAGCCTTTTCCAGTAGAAAAGGTATTAGATGATACCTATTCTTCTTTAATCAATATTGCAGATGGAAATTTATTTATTATTTTAAAAAGTATATCTGATATGATTGATGGATGGCAGTATGATACAGATTTTTCTATAAAAGAATTTTGTGAAAAAAGAGGTACTCGAGAAGTACAAAAAAGAAAAGAGTTGGAAAGAGGTTTTTTCCCTAAGCAATTTTATTTATAGAATTGTCTTTTTTGCTATTTTGTTTTAAATATTATTAAGAAAAGTAGGTGAGAATTCTTATGAAACAAATAGATTTATCTTTATTACATAGTAATTCTGTAGAACAAATAAAAATAGATGAAGATGTTATTTTTCCTTTTGAATTTTATGAAAATACAGATATTAAAGGTTTTCATTTTGTTCATGTAAGTGGAGATATTCAAAGAAGTACAGATGAAGATGATACGCTTGATCTTGCAGTATCAGGAGAGATGATTTTGCTTGATGCGATTAGTTTAGAAGAAGTTCCTTATCCTTTTTCTTTTAAAATAGAGGGTAGTATGAAAGAAATTTTGGGAAATTGTCCAAATACTCTTGCTATTTTAGAACTTTTGTGGGAAAATATTGTACTAGAGGTTCCCATTAGGTTTACAAAAGTGGAAGATTTTAGTAAATTTCATGGTGATGGATGGAAATTAGTGAGTGAGGATGATAATTCTCATGAAAATAACCCTTTTAGTGAAATATTAAAAGAGTTTGGAGAGGAGTGATAAAATGATGACTTTAGACATTCAATTATTTGCTGTACCATTCCGTAAGGTTTCTAAAACAAGAAAAAGAATGAGAAGAGCACATAATGCTATGGTAAAACCAGGAGTTTGTACATGTCCAAATTGTGGAGAGGTAATAAAACCTCATAGAGTATGTTCTGCTTGTGGTACCTATAAAGGAAAGACAGAAGTAGTTTTAAAAGAAGAAAATCAAGAAGAAGTTGCTTAAGGCTTCTTTTTTTTTATTATTAATGTTATTCTAATAGTAGGTGATATTATGCAAGAGTATTTAATTGTGTGTCCTAATGCTACGAAGATGTCTTTGCTTCATAAAATTTATAGGGAGAGGCAAAAAGTTTCTGTTAAATTTATGAGTATAGAGGACTTTTTAGATTCTTATTTTTATACTTATGATTATCAAGCTATATCTTTTATTATGCATAAATATAATGTTACTCTTTCTATTAGCAAAATGTATTTGCAAAATTTGTATTTTATTGATTGTAATAAGAAATATAGGAATAAAAAACTTCTTTTTTTACAACAATTAAAGATGGAATTAGTTGAAAATCATTTGTTGACATTTCATAATGAATTTAAAATGTATTTAAAAAAGAAAAGTATTTATGTTCTTAATTATCCTAGACTTGAAAAATACTTAGTTGATTTATTTCAAGAATTGCATGCTGAGGTTGTTTCAAGAATGCCATTAGAAAAAGATTTTACTGTATTTTCTTTTCGAAATATGTATGATGAGATTTATTTTGTAATTGAGCATATTATAGAACTTGTTCGTAAAGGGGTTTCTTTAAATCAAATTACTCTTTTAAATGTGAGTGAAGAATATTATTATACAATTAAAATATTGTTTGAGGTTTTTCATATTCCTATTTCCCTTTCAACAACACATAGTATTAAGACTAGTTTACTTGTTAAAAGATATTTGCAAAGTAAAGAGTTACCTGAAATTACAGAAGATAATTTTGAGCTTGTTAATCAGATTGTTGCAATCAAAAATCAGCTTGTCTATTTAGAAGATGATATAAATTATGATGCTTGTTTTCTTGATGTACTTGATCATACTATGTTAAAAGGGGAGAGGTGTAAAGATAGTGTTCAAGTTTCTAATTTATTTGAGCGTGATTATAGTGAGGATGAATATGTATTTTTAATTGGATTTAATGATCAAAAAATACCTATCCTATATAAAAATGAGGATTATATTACAGATGCTATAAAAGATGAGGTGTCCTTATATACTACTAAAGAGAAAAATAAAAGAGAAAGAGAAAATACATTTATTTATCTATCCAATATTAAAAATCTTTTTATTAGTTATAAGCAATCTAGTTTTAAAGATAAGTTTTATCCTAGTAGTATGATTAAAGATTATAATATGAAGGTTGTTGAGAAAATGGTTGATAATTTTAACCTTTCTCATGCTTTTAATAAGAGAATGCTTTCAATATATTTAGATCAATATTATAAATATAAGGAAAAAAATCAGTTTTTATTTCCTTTATACATAACTTATAAAGATCAGTTGCTTTATAATACTTATACTCATATTTTTACAGGAATAAATCGAGATCGTTTTTTATCTTCTGTTACGAAAATAGGACTTTCTTATACTAGCATGAATGCTTATAATCTTTGTGGTTTTAAATATTATGTAAATTATATTTTAAAGGTAGATCCTTTTCTTTCTAATTTTAGTACTTTTATAGGGGACTTGTTTCATTTTGTTTTAGAGAAGTGTTTTCTTGATCATTTTGTTTTTGATGAAGTTTGGAATTCTTATTTGGAAGGTAAGGAATTATTGGTTAAAGATGGATTCTTTTTAGAGAAAATGAAAAAGATTTTAGAAGAAGTTATAGGTGTTCTTAAGGAACAGAGGTATTATACTTCTTTAAAAGATGGTTATTATGAAAAAAGTATTTCTATTCCTTTAAAGTGTAATGAGGTAGAAGCTTATTTTTCTGGTAAAATCGATAAGATATTGTATAAAAGTGATGGGAGTAGAGATTTGTATGCTGTTGTAGATTATAAAACAGGTAGTTTTGATGCATCTCTTTATAATATGAAATATGGAATTGGGATGCAGCTTGCTACTTATCTTTATTTAATTGAAAGATCCTCTGTTTTTAAAAATGGTGTTTTTGGAGGGATGTATTTTCAATCTGTTCTTCCTAAATCTTTTCGGTATGATGGAAAAAAAAGTTATATAGAAAAATTAGAAGAACATTTGAAGCTTGTTGGTTATTCTACGGATGTAGAAGAAGTATTGTGTGAAGTAGACCATGAATATACAAATAGTCGTATGATTAAGGGCATGAGGACTACTTCTAAGGGATTTTCTATGTATGCTAGGCTTTTGAGTGAAACAGAGGTCAAGCTTATGCATGATTATACAGAGAAGGTTATTTATAAAACGCTTTCTTCTATTCTTCATCAAGACTTTTCTATTCATCCTATAAGAATAGATAGAGATCTTGTTTCTTGTAAATATTGTAAGTATAGAGATTTGTGTTTTTATAAAGAAGAGGATATTATTGATTTTGAAAAAAATACAAGTTTAGATTTTTTAGGAGGGGACTTTTGTGGCAAATAAATGGACAAAGGAGCAAAAACAAGCTATTGATATAGAGGGGTGTAATGTTCTTGTTTCCGCGGGAGCAGGAAGTGGAAAAACGGCTGTACTTTCTGAGAGAGTCTTAAGGAAAGTTAGGATGGGAATCCCTATTGATAAAATGCTTATTTTAACTTTTACGAAGGCTGCTGCTAAAGAAATGAGGGATCGTATTCGCAATAAGTTGATAGAAAATGATTTATGGGATCAAGTGGATTTATTAGATTCTTCTTATATTACTACATTTGATAGTTATAGTTTATCTATCGTAAAAAAGTATCATTATCTTTTGAATCTATCTTCTGATGTTTCTATTACTGATTCTGTTTATCTCGATATTTTAAAACGTGATATTTTAGAAGAGATCATGAATGAAAATTATGAAAAAGGTGATTCTTCTTTTAAAGATTTTGTTTGTCATTTTTCTTTAAAGGATGATTGCGAACTTGTAGACTCTATTATTCGAATTTCTAATAAGCTAGATTTAAGGTATGACAAGTATGATTTTCTAAAAAATTATATGGATACCTTTTATAGCGATTCACATTTGAATAAACTTGTTTCATTTTATGAGAAAGTGGTTCTTGAGGAAAAAAATCTATTTAATGAACTTTCATTACAATTAAAAGAAGTTTTAGAGGATAAAAAATTAGCTAATTTTCAACTAAAAGTTGATTCTTTTTTAGAAGCAGATACTTATAATACTATTTCCTCTAAGTTAACTTTACTTACCCTACCTAGATCAAACGGATATAGTGATGATGCCAAGGTGATTCATGATAAATTAAAGGCTTCTAAAGATTCGTTAATGAAGCTTTGTATTTATGAGAATTTAGATTCTGTCAAAGAAGAACTTAGATCTACATATAGTGATACGCAGGTTCTTGTTCGTTTATTGATTAGTCTTTTAGAGAGAGTCAATGAAAGAAAAAAAAGAGAAGGATTGTATGATTTTAATGATATTAGTCATTTAGCGATTACTCTTGTTCAAAAGCATTTAGATGTACAACAGGAGATTCGTGATTCTTTTCAAGAAATACTTATTGATGAATATCAAGATACTAGTGATAATCAAGAGTTATTTATTTCTCTTATTAGTCATGATAATGTATATGCTGTTGGAGATATTAAACAATCTATTTATCGTTTTCGAAATGCTAATCCTTATATTTTTAAGAATAAATATGATACATATGGTCAAGATATTACTTCTGGAGTTAAAATTGATTTAAATAAAAATTTTCGAAGTCGATGTGAGGTTCTTTCTAATATCAATATGCTTTTTGAAAATGTTATGGATGATTTTATTGGGGGTGCAGATTATAAGAAGAATCACAAGGCTGTTTTTGGTAATATATCCTATAATGAAGAAGGGCATACTGAGCAGAATTATAATTTAGAAGTTTATACTTATGATGTTTCTTCTACTATTAGTAATTTAGAGAAAGAAATCTTTATTATTGCTGAGGATATACAAAATAAAATTGATTCTAAATATCAAATCTTTGATAAGGATAAGAAAATTCTTAGAGATGCTTGTTATGATGATTTTGTTATTCTTCTTGATAAAAAGAGAGATTTTGATCTTTATAAGAAAATATTTGAGCATCTAAATATTCCTCTTACTCTATTAAAGGAAGAGACTATTCATAATACAGATGATTTTTTGATTTTACATAATCTTTTTAAACTTGTACTTAAAGTATATGAGAAAAATTTTGATGTTGAATTTCGATATAGTTTTCTATCTATTGCTCGAAGTTTTTTGTTTCGATATAGTGATGATGAAATTTTTAGAATCTTTTCAACAGATTGTTTTTTGGAGACATCTATTGTAAAAGTTGCCTTTACTATTTGTAAAAAAATAGATGTTCTTCCTTTAAGAGATTTGTTTTTTGAAGTTATAGAACATTATCATTATTTGGATAAGATTCTTACTACTACTGCTATTCAGAGAAAGGAAAATGTTCTTCTTTATTTAAATGATTTTTTATCTACATTTGAGAATGGGGATATTTATCAATTTGTTGATTACTTGGATCGTGTTATAGAAAGAGATTACGATATAAAATATGATAATAGTGTTTTTATTCCTAATACGGTTAAGATTATGAGCATTCATAAGTCTAAGGGATTGGAATTTCCTATTTGTTATTTTGCGAGTTTAGAAAGTCATTTTAATAAGCGTGAACAAAAAGAAAAAGTTATTTTTGATCATCAGTTTGGACTTATTTTGCCTCAAGTGGGAGAAGAAAGTAAAGATACAGTTAGTAAAATTTTATTTAAAAGATTTGATACAATAGAGGAGGTGAGTGAGAGAATACGACTTTTTTATGTTGCTCTTACAAGATGCAAGGAAAAGTTAATATTGGTATGTCCTGATGTAGAAGAGGATTTATCTATTGCAGAGGATATTATAGATAATCAAAAAAGAAGAAAATATG
>JAAWCL010000018.1 GCA_022793235.1 Bacilli bacterium
AAATGATATAACATGACATTATCACAAAACGATAACATTTTTCTTATTAATTATTGTAATTCATTTTTCTCTATAGTAGAATATATAATAAGTAAAAGTATTCTCTATTTATTGTATAGTTAGTGAAGATGGTAGTGTGCTTAACATTGTAAAAGAGAATAATGGGAGATGAGAATGTGAAATATGTATATGCATTTAAAGAAGGAAATAAAGATATGCGAGAACTGTTGGGGGGAAAAGGTGCTAACCTTTGTGAAATGTGTTCTATGGGGTTACCTGTTCCTAATGGTTTTATTGTTACAACAGAAGTTTGTACAAAATATTATGATGAGAATAAAAATTTGAGTGAAGATGTTGTAAGAGAAATTTTTACAAAATTAGAAGAACTTGAGAGAGAATCTGGTAAAAAGTTAGGGGATAATGTGAATCCACTACTGGTATCTGTTCGGAGTGGTGCAAGAGAGTCTATGCCTGGGATGATGGATACAATATTAAATTTGGGAATGAATGATGTAGTATGTGATTGTTTAGCAAAGCAAACAGGTAATGCAAGGTTTGCCTATGATAGTTATAGAAGACTGATTCAGATGTATAGTGATGTCGTTATGGGGTTGCCTAAAACTTCTTTTGAGGGACTTTTTGAAAATATAAAAAAGCAAAAAGGTATTGTTCAGGATACTGATCTTACAAGCAATGATTTATTAGAAATTATTCATTATTATAAAAGAGAATATCAAACCCTTACAGGACATCCTTTTCCACAAGATGTGAAAGAACAGGTATTAGAATCTATTAAGGCAGTTTTTAGAAGTTGGAATACAGATAGAGCTAAAACTTATAGAAGACTAAATCATATAGATGATAATTGGGGTACTGCTGTAAATATTCAAATGATGGTTTATGGAAATAGAGGAACTAATTCTGGTAGTGGTGTATGCTTTAGTAGAAATCCTGCAACAGGGGAGAAGGGCTTATTTGGAGAATATTTAATAAATGCTCAGGGGGAGGATGTTGTAGCAGGAATTCGTACACCTCAAAAAATTGAGACTTTAAAAGAAATTCTTCCTAATTGTTATATGGAGTTTATTCGTATTAGTGAGAAATTAGAGGAACATTATAAGGATATGCAAGATATGGAGTTTACTATAGAGGAGGGAAAACTTTATATCTTGCAGACCAGAAATGGAAAAAGAACTTCCCTTGCTAGTGTACGTATTGCTGTTGATTTAGTGAATGAAGGCAAAATTAGTATAGAAGATGCTTTACTTCGTGTTGATGCTATGAGACTGGATGAAATTTTACATCCTATTTTTGAAGAAGAAAGTTTAAAAGCAGCACCAGTATTGGCAAGGGGACTAGCAGCAAGTCCTGGAGCAGCTTATGGTAAAATTTGTTTTACCAAAGAGGAAATTCAAGAAAAATATCAAAAGGGAGAAAGGGATTTAATTTTAGTTCGAGAAGAGACTTCCCCTGAAGATATTGAGGGTATGCATCTAGCAAAGGGGATATTGACACTTCGTGGTGGAATGACTTCTCATGCAGCAGTTGTTGCTCGTGGTATGGGTAAGTGTTGTGTTTCTGGTTGTAGTGATTTAGTTATTAATCCTATAAATCAAACTATATTACTGAAAGATGGTAGTATTTTGAGTGCAAATGATTTTATTAGTTTAGATGGTAGTAGTGGAATGGTCTATAAGGGAATTATAAAGACAAAGGATCCTACTGGTAGTTATGAATTTGATACATTTATGTCTTGGGCACGTGATAAAAAGAAATTGGGAATAAGAGTAAATGCAGATACGCCTAGAGATGCAGGAGTTGCTAAAAAATTTGGAGCAGAGGGAATTGGACTTTGTAGAACTGAGCATATGTTTTTTGATGAGAAGAGAATTTTCAATTTTAGGCAAATGATTATTGCCCCTACAAAAGAGAAAAGAATGGAGGCACTAAATAGTCTATTGCCTTATCAAAAGGAAGATTTTATAGGTTTATTTCAGGCTATGAAGGGGGAAGCTGTTATTATACGTTTACTTGATCCGCCACTTCATGAGTTCTTGCCAAAGACAGAGGAAGAGATTTTAAACTTGGCAGTAAGTTTGGGTGTTTCTTTTGAGAGTTTAAAAGAAAAGGTTTCTTCTTTAAAAGAATTTAATCCTATGATGGGGCATCGTGGTTGTAGACTAGATGTAACTTATCCAGAAATTGCTAAAATGCAAGCACGTGCTATAATAGAGGCTGCTATTGAGGTGCAAGAAGAAAATATTTCTGTAAGTCCAGAGATTATGATTCCTCTTATTGGAGATAAAAAAGAGTATGATTTTGTTAAGTCTTTATTGGAAGAAGAAATACATTTGGTTGAGGAGGAAAAGGGTAGAAAAGTTTCTTATAAGATTGGAACTATGATTGAGGTACCAAGAGCTATAGTTAAGGCGGATGAAATTGCTAATGTAGCGGAATTCTTTAGTTTTGGTACAAATGATCTTACACAGCTTACCTTTGGCTTTTCTAGAGATGATGCGAATAAATTTTTAAAAGATTATTATGAAAACCATATTTTAGAGAATAATCCTTTTACATCTATAGATGAAGAGGGTGTTGGGAAATTGGTTGATCTTGCCACAAGACTTGCTAGAAAGGAAAAGAAGAATATTGAACTTGGTATTTGTGGAGAGCATGGAGGAGATCCTAAATCTATTGATTTTTGTCATAGAATAGGGCTTGATTATGTTTCTTGTTCTCCTTATCGTATACCATGTGCTATCCTTGCTGCTGCACAAGCGTCCATAAAGGCGAACCAATCAAAATAAAAGATGAGTATGATTTGTTCTTAACCCGTATAATTATTACAAAAGACGATATTTTGAGATATTTAGATAAAATACCGGAATGCAAAAATGCGAGGTTAAAGGAACCAATTATAGTTGATATTTATATCTAAATTAGACTAAGATGACTAATATGTCGCATATCTTAGTCTTTTTTGTGTGAAAAATTAATTATATGTGACAAGAAAAAGGAGGTGAAAAAATGCGATTAATGTATTTAAAACCAAAGTTAAAAGATTTATCACAAGGTTCTAGAATTTCTTTTATAAGACAGTTTAGGCAATTAACTCAAGATGACCTTGCAGATAAATTAAAATTAAATGGTGAAAGAAAAAGAAGAACAATAGCAAGATATGAAAGCGGTACAAGAATTCCTAAAGATGATAGACTGTTAGAAATAGCAAATATATTAGATGTGAGTATAAATTCCATTAAAGAATATGATTTCAAAGAACCAGTCGATATTATTTATATCTTAATGTGGTTAGAAGAATTATATCCAGAATATCAAATAAAATTGCCTATAACTTACTATAATGATAATGCCCTTTTAATAAGTGAATTTATGAAAGAATGGAATGAAATGAGATTAAAAAGAACAAAAAGAAAAATAACTTATGAAGAATATATTGAATGGAAAATAACTTTTCCATTGAAAGAAAGAGAATAGAAAAAATGAAAGAAATAGTAAAAATAAAATTAAGTGATATTGACTCTTTTGAGAATCACCCATTTAAAGTTATTAAAGATGATTCTTTAAATGAACTTATAACAAGTATTAGAGAAAATGGTTTATTAAATCCATTAGTGGTTAGAAGAAAAGCAAATAATAGATTTGAAATGTTATCAGGTCATAGAAGAAAATTAGCACTTGAACTGAATGGAGTAGAAGAAGCAGATTGTTTTATAAAAGATTTAGATGACGATGAAGCAATTATTTATATGGTAGATTCAAATATATACAGAAGTAAAATTTTACCTTCAGAAAAAGGTTTTGCATATAAAATGAAATTGGATGCAATTAAACACCAAGGTAAAAAAAAGACACTTCTACACAAGATGTGCAGAAGTTAACTTCTGTTGAACTAATCGCTAAAGTTAGTGGAGAATCTAGAGAACAAGTTAGAAGATATATAAGACTTACTTATTTAATACCTGAATTACTAAAATTGGTTGATGATACCATAATTCATGATAAAAGAACATATTTAACTTTAGGTATAACAACAGCAGTAGAATTATCCTATTTGACTAAAGATGAACAAAAGTTACTTTTTGCTTCTATAGAGTACGAAGATTTAACTCCTCATAGAGCTCAAGCAATAAGAATTAGAAATCTAAGCCAAAAACATAAGTTAGATTTTAATTCTATAGAAAAAATACTTGATGAAAAGAAAGGTAATCAAAATGATCAGATATCGTTTAATAAGGAAAAGATAGAAGCGGTTTTACCAAAAGAGTTATTAAAGAGAGATAAAAGGTATATTGAACAATATATAATCGAAGCAATACAAAATTATAATAAAAGTCATAGTTTCTCTTTAAAAAATATGATATAATAAATGGAAAAATTAGGAGAAAGAATTATGAAAGAAAATTTTAGAGAGATTTTGCCAGATAGTCAAATCATAAAAAGAGAAGAAAAATTCAACTTAAGATGGAATATTATTAGTGAAGAAGACAGAGAAAAACTTAGGTTCAGATGTGTTGCAGTTATAACTAATAAATTAAATGAAATTAAAAATAGTAATTATTATTTTAATAGTTATAATGATTATTTGAATAGTTTATGTGTAGCAATATCTATGATAATAGGCATTCCGTCTAAAACAAATAATTTTTCTTCATTTGAAAGTAAATATTTATATGACTATATTATGGAGTTAGATTTAAAAAAAGATAATAATTATATTACTTTTATAAAATTTATAGAAGAAATATTAAATTATGATTATTTAGGTTATATAGATAATTACAATTTAGCCAAGAAATTTGCTGAAGCCTTTAAATTATCAAATGTTAAAATGAAAATTATAAAAGATAATGATGAATATTGTATTCTTCCAATCAACACTGAATTTTTAGATTCACCATTAGTATTTGATAATTTATATTGGTTGAATGCATACAAAGATGTTAAAAATCATTTTGAAAAATCCTTAAAATTTGAGAGAAAAGAGAATTACTATAGGAATATTGTTGATGAGTTAAGGCTAAGTTTAGAATTACTTCTAAAAAAGATGTTTTCAAATGAAAAATCTTTAGAAAATCAAAAAAGTAATTTGGGCGATTATTTTAAATCAAATAATATTTCAACGAGTATATCTAATATGTATATAAAATTGTTTGATTATTATACTTTATATAACAATGACAATGCTAAGCATGATGATAAAGTAAATAATGTTGAAATTGATTATTTGATATATTTAACGGGAACATTTATTAGATTTATTATGCAGATTGAGGAAAGTAAAAAGGAAGTAAAATAATGGAGGTATAGAAATGAAAGAAAATAATAATTTATTCTTACCAATATATGTTAATAAAGATCGTTTATTAGATATTAATTCAATTTTATTTGATGGATACAGCGAATTTTCTGAAATGACATTAGAAAATGAAGGAATAGGTAAGAAAGATAATAAATCATCCGTCAACAGTGGAATAGGAATGAAAATTTTTAGTTTAGGAAGTGAGTTATCTTCTAATGAAGAACTTTCACAGACAAATAAAGAAAAAATATCATTAAAGAAAATTCAAACAATTAGTTCATTATTGGCTAATACCTTAAGTATTTTAAAAACAAAAAAATTAATGAAGATGGCAGATTATAAAGTCGGTAATTTTATTGAAATAACTGGTAAATTTAGAAATAATTCAATATGTGACTTACTTGATCAATTTACTGAAATGATGTCATTTGCAGAATTAGCTAATAAGTTATCAGGTAATAAGACAAACGAATATGCAGTAGCAAAAGATCAAATTAAACAAGTAAAGCAAATGATTAAAAGGAAGGATGATTTGGAGAGGGAACTTGTTTATAATACTGATGATGATATATATGTAATTCATTTACAAACTGGCAATATTTATAATTCAAATATTGATGACATATATAGTAACGAGTTAACATATTTTTGCCAAATTAAAAGTATATCAAAAGATTATAACTTCTTTTCCGATACACAATTGTCCAAAATCGATAAAAGCTTATTATCAGAATTCATAAACAGTTTAAAGACTATAGTTGAGCAAAGTAAAGGACAGTACGATTTTAATTTAGAATTATTAAATGATTCAGGCGGAAAACAAGTGTATGAACTTGAATTAGTAGCAATATATAGAAAAACTAACTAATAAGTTAATTTATATTTAAGAATTATAAGTCATAATAGTTAATTTGTATCAACTCTGATTACTACTCAAGCTTTCCAATGGCACAAGCGTCCATAAAGGCGAGTTAATCAAAAAATAGAAAAATTAATTGACAACAGGATTAATATCTGATAAACTTATATCGATTGGTACTCAGGAAACTTATGAAGCCCTGAGTCAATTTTTATTTTAGGGGGAAATACTATATGAAAGAATATAAAACTAATGAAGAATTAATTGAACATTTAGAAAATAAAAACATTATTATTGATGATAGAAATTTTGCTTTGAATATCATAGATAATTATTCTTATTATTCTGTTATTAATACCTATAAATATGTATTTCAAAAAAGCGATAATACATATTTTGAAAATGTTCATTTTGATGAAATATATTCTTTATATAGTTTCGATAAAAATATAAGAACAATCTTTTTGAAGTATGCCTTAGAGTTTGAATTGAAAATTAGAGGTATAATGGGTAATATACTTGCCAAAAATTATGGCCTTGATAATTATCTTAATAAAGAAAGTTTTGATGATTTAGCAAATGACACTGATATTGATAATATAGTTGATTCAATAAATGTAGAAATTGACAAAAATAAAGGAAAACACCCAGCTATTACGCATTATGATCAAACTTATGGTTTTATGCCTCCATTTGTTGCAATTAAAATATTATCTTTTGGGCAAATAAGTAGATGGTATGGATTGTTAAAACAATCCGATAGAAATGAAATAGCAAAAAAGTTTAATATATCTCCAAAATTATTAAAGCAAATTCTAGTTAATATGACACTTGCAAGGAATATTTGTGCACATTCGGATAGACTATTTTCTTTTCATAGTAAATTTTTTATGAGTTTTAAATTAATAGATAGTTCATATAAAGTAAATAATAATTCAACTAATTTATATATGTTGATAAGATGTATGGAAAAATTTTTAAATAAAGGTGATTATGAAGAATTAATTAAGTTAATTGAAACAGAATTTAATAAATTAAAAGAGTCTATTAAATCAATAGATGCTAAAGTTATTTTAAAAGTCATGGGTTATCCCGATGTATAATTTTGTCAAACAGGACATATAATAATATTGATTGGTATTTAAGAAACTTACGAAGCCTTAAGTCAATTTACCTAATTTCTTTTTTAGAAATTGGGTATTTTTAATTATCATAGTGTGATATAATTAATTTGGATGTGTGATAATTCATCATTTAAGTGAGTTTATATATTGCTACCCGAGTTTGACGGTGGTACAAGCCGCTATCAAAGAGGGTATGAATAAATAATTTAGAATAATAACTGTTTTAATTTCATTAAAGACTAAGATTTACGACTATAAGTCATCTTAGTCTTTTTAGATTATGACTCAAGATGAAGTGTTAGACAGGATTCAAATTACTGAAGAATGTAAAAGA
>JAAWCL010000019.1 GCA_022793235.1 Bacilli bacterium
TACTAATAGTATCTTCAGCCACAGGTTCTACAACAATAGAAGCATCCTTAGAAACAGGCACTAAATTTTCTTTTTTACTAGGCCTATGCTTAATAAGTTTAATCATTTTAAAAAGCAAAGCCAAAAAAGAAAAGAATGGCAAAAGCGGAGACGCTAAAACAACATACACAACAAAAGATTTTATATTTGCAGCATCCACTTGTTTTTTAAATGATAAAGCAAAACCAACCAAAATAGCAAATAAAGAAGCCACAAGTAATGTACTAATAATCAAAGTAAATAAATTCATTTTATATTTATAATGTGCATCCTCATGATCCTTATGTTTAAAAGAATAAAACATTAAAAAAGCACAACTTATAATAACAAATATTAAAAATGGTATAAATAAATATCCTAAAACCTCTTTTACATATGGTATGTCATAAACAAATCTTGCATCCATTAAATTCACCCCAATTTTATCTTATAAAAGTATAATATCATAAAAAATTACGTTTTTCAATTCATGATTAAAAAAAATAAACAGAAGACAGATAGGTTGACAAAAAAAAATAAAAGGAAATATTACATTTATCTATTTATTATTTTAATATTTTATGGTAAAATATGCATCATATAAAAAAGAGGGGCAAGAATATGCAAAATAAATTAGAGAATATAAAGAAACTATACCAACAGGAAAGTCAAGAATATAATGGTTTCCAAAGCTTTGATACAGCTTATTTATTTACAAATGAAAACATTGCAGATTACATAAAAGATGTAAAGAACAAAAAAATTTTATCCATTGCATCCAGTGGTGATCATTACCTTTGTTGTCTATTAAATGGAGCAACAAACATAGATTTATTTGACATCAATTATTTCAGTAAAATAATAATTAAGTTAAAAAGAGCCATAATAGAAAACTTAGATTACAAAGTTTTTTTAGATTTTTTTGGAATAGAAAGTAAAAAGAAGATATTTGATTATGAAATTTTTACAAAAATAATACCTTATTTAGATGAAGAAACTTATATGTATTGGAAATATATTTATGAAACAGCATGCTTCGAAGGACAACATATATATGACTCAAAATTAATTGTTCCATACAACTATGATAGCGAATCTTTAATAAACGCTATTCCCTATTTAAAGGAAGAAGAATATATAAAATTACAACAAATACTATATACAATACCAAAAATAAATTTTATTCATACAGATATAAATGAAATAGACAACAGATTAACAGAGAGTTATGATATTATGTTTTTATCAAATATTAGCATGTATCAAAAACCGACATATTTTATTAAAAAAATAAAAAAACTATCCAAACATATGAATAGTTTAGGTAAAATTTACTTTGCCTATATCTATAATTATCAAGATAGCGACTATAGTGCCTTCTATAATCAGTTATTAAAAAGTAGTAAATATGAAAGTCAAATAGTAAAAGATAGTAAGAGAATAGATAAAATATACATTTATAAAAAATAATAATAAAACACTAAAAACATATGATGAATATGTTTTTTATTTATATTTTAAATAAAAAAACGTTGATAAACAACGTTAATTTTCAAAATGGTGGAGCATAGCGGGATCGAACCGCTGACCTCCACGGTGCAAACGTGGCGCTCTCCCAGCTGAGCTAATGCCCCATCTCTTAATCACTCAACAATAAGATTATAACACAGCAAAAAAAAGAGTGTCAATACTTTGTATTAAATTTTTTTGCCAAACACTCTTTTTCTGTTAAAAAACGATCCCCTACCTGAATAATATGCGAACAATTTCTATAAAAATCATCTATAGAATGGATTTTTTTATATCTCTTAAAGTGACAAGAATTCAAATGTCTTTCTAATAGAAATTTATTATAATAAGTATTTTCATTACGATTTTCAATCGTAATTTTATAAATTAAAAAACTCAACATAAAAACAACATTTAAGGATAAAGATGTTTTTATATAATATAAAAATAAAAGAAAAACAGTTATATAGGATAAAAAAATAGCACATCGAAAGCTTCTTCTAAAATTTAATTTATATCCAAATAATATATTGATAAGTTTACCTCCATCTAAAGGATAGATAGGTAAAAAATTAAAAAAAAGGATAGAATAATGAATGGTCTGAATCATTTCATGATAAGAAGAAAAAAAGGAAAAATGCATAATAAAACAATAACCTAGAATTTGAAAAATAGGACCCATAAATAGAACCACTAATTCCTTTTTTAAATCTACATTCATTTCCAAATTAAATTTAGAAATCCCACCATATGGATACAAATAAATTTTATCAATAGTAAAACCAAAGAGAAAAGCCATAAGAAAATGACCAACCTCATGAATAAATATTAAAAAGAAAATTAAAAGAAAAGGCATAAAATAACCAATTAAAATGGACAAAAAGGCAAAGAAAACAGTGAGAGGACTAATATAAAAATATTTAAATATATTCTTTATAACTTAAAAATTTTCCATCTTTTTCAAATAACATATAAATAGAATCTTCCTTAGCCTCTCCCAAAAGTGCTCCTTTTTCTACATAATCATACATTTTTATATCTTTTACATCTACATTACAATACCAAACATCTACACCATTAATTTGTGACAAGATAATTGTATTACCATAGCCTTCCTTATTTCCCATAAAAATAACAATACCTGATTCCAAAGCAGGAACTAAATAATTTTTAGAAACCGTAAGCTTTACACCATCTTTATAAACATTGAGATTCGAATAACTCAATTTTTCTGTAAATACTTCTTTTGTCTCTTCCTTCTCTCCAATATATTTTCCAATATATTTATTGTAGAGCTTTTTAGCTCCTGCAAAATCAAAAGTAGAAGCGTACACATGATTATTGATAAAATCTTTCACACTAGTATTATTTTTAGATACAATAAGTCCAACTAAAAAAATGAGTATAGTAAACATAACCTTATTTAAAAAAGTTAAAAACTTCTTTTTGGGAACTTTTTTATTTATAGTACTACCTCTACTTTTTCTTAAACTACGATATTCATCTATATTCATATCTATTCTCTCCTCGATAATATATATGTATAATGAATCTCCTATATGAAAAAAAGAGTATTTACTCCTTCCTCATATGAGAAAAGTAATACTCATCTCCTATGGCATCAAAAGTAAATACATATTTATCTAACTTATATTTTTTATAATCTAAATCAGCCTCATCAAATTTATCAAAACCACTAAAAAGAACATCCTTGCAATCTGTTAAATCTTTATTACAAGTTTTATAAACTTCTTTTTTTGTATTATGAATATAAGCAATAACTACAGTAATAGTCATACTACTATCACTTTGACTGGCATCCACTATCTTAGATAATATAGAAATATCTTTTGCATCACAAGATTTATTAATTGTTTTTTCATAAGTTTGTTTACTAGCATTATAAGTATAAGTACTACATCCTCCATAAAAACTAGCAACACTTTTATAAGAGTTTTTTCCAAAAATTTTTTCATAAGATTCTCTAAATTTATTCTCTAAAATTATACTTTCACCAGTTCCCATACTCCGAAAAGCAATATTATATTTCATATCCACAGGAATATCCTCTACGCTCAAATCCTTTTGACTATAATAATAATTCACCCATGACTTATTATCTGTATTAGGAAGAAGATGATTATACAAAGAAAGTGTATGTTCATCCTTTATTAAAGATGCACTTGGTACAGTACCTAATTTTATATTTCGATAAATAATATAACCAACTAAAATAACAATTAAAAATGTATAGATCCCCTTAAATATCTTTTTCATAAATTTAATTTTCCTTTTCCTTCTTTTTTTCTTTTAATACATCACGTCGAGATAAATTTAATCTTCCTCGCTTATCATAACCCAATGATTTAACTAAAATTTCATCTCCTAATTTTACAACATCACTACACTTATCTACTCGCTTATCAGATAAATGAGAAATATGAACGAGTCCCTCACAACCAGGCCATAATTCAACAAAGCAACCAAATTCTTCTACCTTAACAACAATTCCAGTATAAATCTTATTATCCTCTACTTCTCTAGCTACATCTTCTATCATTTTCTTGGTCCTTTCAATTATTTCTTTATCTGTATGGTAAATAATAACACGACCATCATCTTCCAAATCTACTTTAACTGCATGAATATTATTGACATCTGAAACATTAGAACAATCACAAATAATTTTTGTAATCATATCTCCACCTTTACCAATAACATCTTTTATTTTTAATGGATTAATCATAAACGTAGTCATCTTAGGAGCATATTTAGAAACTTCACTTCTTGGTTTACTAATTTCTTTAGAAATAACATCAAGTATTTCTAGTCTAGCTTTCTTAGCTTGATATAAGGCTTCCCTTAAAATATTTTCATTGATACCACTTATTTTAATGTCCATTTGTAAAGCACAAATACCTGATTTTGTACCTGCAACTTTAAAGTCCATATCTCCTAAGTGATCCTCCATACCTTGAATATCTGTTAAAATCGTATATTCCTTTTCATCTGGAGAAGTAATCAGTCCCATAGCAATACCTGCAACAGGAGCTTTTATTGGAACACCAGCAGCCATCAAAGACATACACCCTGCACAAATACTTGCCTGTGAACTAGAACCATTACTCTCAAGTATTTCAGATACAACACGTATCGTATAAGGAAATTCCTCTTCAGAAGGAAGAATTTCTTTTAACGCCTTTTCTCCTAAAGCCCCATGCCCAATTTCACGTCTACCAGGAGCCCCATAACGACCAGTCTCTCCAACACAAAACTGAGGAAAATTATAATGAAGCATAAATCTTTTTTGATCTTCTATCTCCAAACCATCTAATATTTGATGTTCTCCTAAAGCCCCTAAAGTAGTAATAGATAAACTTTGTGTTTCACCTCTTGTAAATAAAGCTGAACCATGTGTTCTTGGTAAAAGATCAATCGCTGTAGACAAAGGACGAATCTCATCCATTCTCCTTCCATCTGCTCGAATATGTTCATTTACAACAATTTTTCTAAATTCACGATACTCTACATCAGAAAGTATCATCTTAACTTTAGTAATAAATAATTTAAGCTCCTCTTCCTCATATAAATCTTCATATTTTTCTTGATAAGATTGAACAATATCTGTCTTTACTGAATCTACTGCCTCATGCATAGCAAGTTTTTCTTTTATTCTAAGAGCTTCATTTAAACGATGAGCAGATAAAATATCGACCTCATTTCTAAGTGTTTCATCTATTTCAATATGCTCATACTCCATTTTTGAAACACCAATTTCTGAAACAATTGTCTGAATAAAAGAAATCAAATCACGAATAGCTTTATGTCCAATAAGAAGACCCTCAAGCATAATCTCTTCACTCGCCTCATGTGCACTAGATTCCACCATATTAATTGCCTCATCTGTTCCTGCAACTGTTAAATCAATAAGAGAAAGTTCACTCTCTTCTTGTGTAGGATTAATAATATATTTTCCATCAATATAACCTACTTTAACACCTGCAACAGGACCAGCAAATGGAATTTTACTAATACTAGTTGCAATACTAGAACCAAGAAGAGCAGCAATTTCAGGAGAACAATCTTGATCTACACTTAAAACAGTATTAACAATTTGCACTTCATTTTTAAAATCTGATGGAAATAAAGGACGCATAGGTCGATCAATCATACGAGCAGCAAGAGTCGCATTTTCTGTAGGTCTTCCTTCTCTTTTTATAAAACCACCTGGTATTTTACCCACAGAATACAACTTTTCTTGATAATTTACAGTTAATGGAAAAAAATCAGATAAAAGGTTCACATTGTCATTCAAAACAACTGCAGTTAAAACAACAGTATCACCAAAACGCACCAAAACACTAGCAGTTGCCTGCTTAGCAAGCTCTCCATGTTCAATTATAATCTTTTTTCCATAAAAATCTTTTTCAAATACTTTTTTCATATTCACTCCTAATAACATTTCATATCTATTGTATACCATTTTACTTCATTTTTCCATAAAAAAACACTACTTATAAAAAGATAATTTTTTACTTTGTAGTGTTTTAAATTATAAATTATTTTCTAAGTCCTAATTTTTGAATTAACTCACGATATCTTACAACATCCTTTTTAGCAAGATATTGTAATAAATTACGACGCTTTCCAACTTTTTTAAGAAGACCACGATTTGAATGATAATCATGTTTATGTACTTTTAAATGCTCTGTTAAATCATTAATTTCCTTTGTTAAAATAGCAATTTGTACTTCACATGAACCAGTATCTTTCTCGTCTCTTTGATATTCTTTTACAAGTTTTTCTTTTTCTTCTTTTGTTAAAGCCATATTCATACCTTCCTTTCTTTTATCTTAGCTGACACCTAGTAATAGGTCGGAAATTCCTAATACTAAGAATCAGTTGCATCTATACTATACTAAAAAAAAGATATTTTGGCAAGAGCTTAAAAAAATATATTAAAATTAAGATGTTTTAATGAAGGTTTTATTTTACTTTGTATCCAGTCACTATAATTATGATGTAGTATAGAACATAGAGCACGAGGTTGTACCTCAGAAGTACGATTTTTGTCAATATTTACATCACCAACCTGAATATACTGATGAATTGTCACATTCTTACTTAAAATTTTGCTTAAAACCAAATTGGCTTTAAGATGACTAAATATGTTTTTAAAATTCGAAAGACAAAAACGTCTGTTAATCGAAACTGGCAATTGTGATTCATTCTTTTTAGAATCTTTACTACTTAAAAAATCTGATAATTTAGAAAAAACATCAATTAAACAAGAATGATCTAAAACAAATTCACCTATATCAAGATACTGCTTAATAAAATTTGTAATAGCATTTTTAAGATATGGTTGTTGATCAAGATTATTATATATATTTATCAGAGTCATATTATTATTCTTATAATCCTTTATTAATTTTTTAAAAAATAAAATATAATATCTTTCAAGAATCAACTTCTGAAAATTTTCATCACCTGATAATTCAAAAAGTTTATCAAAATGAATACTTGTATAAATAGAATCAAAATTATCCTCTATATCCCAACGCTCTGTACTATGAATTAAATCCAGAAAAGAGAATAATTCATGTTCTGCTAGAAGGATTTCAAACTTTGTAAGATTATGAAAAAATTCTTCTTCAAAATCACTCCACTCTAAGAACTTTAATGTTATTCCATTATAACTGTACTCCATCCTCTTATTTTCATTATATTTACTCACCATGTTTTCTAATAATATCTCATAATCTGATACATCAATTTTGTAAATACTCAACTCACTTAAAATTTTCTTAAAATATTCAACCTTATTTAAATTATATATTCGTATATTTGAACTTATAGCTTACATGATCAAAAAATATCCTTTAAGAACTTACTGTTCCATAACCTTTCCATCATTTATTCTATATAAAACATCACATAGTTCATTAATATCTTCTTTTATATGTGTAACAATAAGAATCAATTTACCCTTTTTCTTCTCTTCTAATAATAATTTCCTAATTTCATCAACTGTACTATCTTCCACCCCATTAAAAGGCTCATCTAATAAAATGAAATCAGGATCTTCCATTAAAACCTGTGCTATACCTAATTTTTGTTTCATTCCTAAAGAATATTTTCCATATTTTTTATTCATTTCATTTTTTAAATGAACTTTATCTAATATATCAAGTATCTCTCTCTTCCCTATTTTATTTTGAATAGAAGCAAGTAACTCCAAATTTTCATACCCCGTTAAATCAGGCAAAAAATTAGGCTTTTCAATTAAAGCTCGAGTATTAAGAGGAAATTCATTTTTGTCTATATAATTATTTCCATCTAACAAAACTTCCCCACTAGTAGGATAATAAAAACCACAAATAATTTTCAATAAAACACTTTTCCCACTCCCATTACGACCAACAAGACCATAAATTTTACCACTTTCTAAAGTTAAACTCACATCATCTAAAACTTTTATCTCTTTAAATTTTTTCGTCAAATTTTTAATTTCTAATTTCATAAACTCCTCCTAAACCTTTTCTAATATTTTTCTACTTCTATATTGAAATAAAAGAAATAAAAGATAAAAAAATATACAAATAAATAAAGACAAAAATAAAACAACCTGTAACTGCAAATTATATATATCCTTAGGTACAATTATAAGCACAACCATCCCATAAAGAACATAAAAAATAAAATTAATCTTTTTATTAAGAATACCTATTAAATGTAAAATAACAAATAAATATTGTAAAAATAGAATATAAATAAAGTCTTTTATTATGAGTAAAAGAATATTCATATCAAACAAATAATCTTTTTTGAATAAAATAAGAAATATAATTAAAGGTATATAAGATAAAATCTTAATAAAAAACATAGATAAAATAAAAATTAAATTTTTCTTACAAACCCACTTACAAGGATGCATTCTTATAAAGATATTATCTAGCTGATAATGAATATCTTTAATATAAATATCAATAATTAAGAATAAAAAAACAGTAATATTAAAAAGAAAGGCAAAAAGCTCCATTATACTAGAATGGTTTATATCTAAATTTGTTCCCATACTCATATTTATAAGCTCTATACAACTGATCTTTAAATTAATATGAGGAAGAAGAAATAGAATAGGAATAATAAACAATAGAATAAGTATA
>JAAWCL010000020.1 GCA_022793235.1 Bacilli bacterium
AAATGATATAACATGACATTATCACAAAACGATAACATTTAAAAATTTTGGTATTGAATTTTTTTATATTTTGTAGTATAATATAGCCAGTTTTACAAGAAGAGGGGTATTACAAGAAGGATAAAAGAAAATTTAGGGGGGTTTTTATATGGAAGAAATAGACTTAAAAGAGCTATTTGAATTTATTAAGGTAAAAATATATGTTATTATTTTTGTTATTGGTATTGTACTGATTATTGGAGGAATTTATACATTTCAGTTAAAAGTACCTGTGTATCAGTCTAGTGCTACGATTGTACTTGCTAATAATGAGCAGGCGAATAGTACTGAAATTACACAAAATGAAGTAGCATTAAATCAAAAACTTGTTAGTACTTATAGTGAAATAGTAAAAAGTAGAAAAGTACTTACTTCTGTTATTGATAGTATGAATCTTAATTATTCTTATGAGGAATTAAGTAAAGAGGTTTCTGTGCATGCAGTTGAAAATACAGAAATTATTAAGATTACAGTTACCGATCGGGATTCTTTGAAGGCACAAAAGATTGCTAAAAATATTTCTAATGTTTTTGCAGAAGAAGTAAGTAGTATTTATAAAGTTAAAAATGTGCATATATTGGATACTGCTAACTATTCAAAAAAACCTAGTAATATTAATTATATAAAAGAGTTATGTATTTATATTGTTAGTGGTTTTGTAATTGGCTTTGGAATATTATTTATTATATTTTATGTTGATAATACTATTAAAACGGTTGAACAAGTTGAAGCAAAACTTGGGCTTCCTATACTTGGAAGAATACCTTTATATAATAGTAAAAAAAGTAATAAAAGGGGGAAATAGTTATGAATGAGGAGTTAATTGTACATTTAAGACCGAAATCAAGTATTAGTGAAAATATTAGAACGATACGTACTAATTTACAATTTTCAAGTATTAAAGAGAATATGAAAGTTATTTTAATTACAAGTTCTATACCTGGAGAGGGTAAAAGTTTTATTTCATCAAATTTAGCTGCCGCTTTTGCTCAAACAAAGAAAAAGGTTTTATTAATTGATTGTGATATTCGACGTGGTAAACAGCATAGAATACTTTGGAGTAAAGATGAAAAAGGATTAAGTGATTTACTTATTTCGAATGATGATGTCAATAATTATATCGTAAAGACTGCAATTGATAATTTATATCTTATTACAAGGGGAACTATTGCTCCAAATCCATCTGAGCTTTTAAATTCAAATAAGATGAAGAATTTAATTGCAGAGTTAAAGAATCGATTTGATTATATTATTTTAGATGGAGTTCCCGTTACTGGACTTCCAGATGCTTTAGTCCTTTCTAAAATTGCTGATAAAACTGTGATTATTGCTTCTGCTGGATATACACCTACAGATTTACTTGTCAATACGAAAAAGAGTTTATTAAATGTAGGTGCTGATATTGCAGGTGTAGTTGTCAATAAGTTAAAGGTTCCAAATAGTAGTTATTATTCTAAGTATTATGAATAATTATATTGATTTACATTCCCATATTTTAGATGGTATTGATGATGGGAGTAAAAATTTAGAAGAAAGTATAGAAATGATTCAGAAAATGGAATCTTTGGGATTTAATGGGATTGTTGCGACTCCCCATTATATAGAGGGAAGTATTTATAATGCTAATAATTTTATTAAAAAGAGTAGATTGGATTCTTTACGAAGTTCTTTGATTCAGAAAAATAGTTGTATTTCTCTTTATCTTGGAAATGAAATATTTATTTGTGATGAGATTGAGTCTTTAGTGAAATTTGGAGAGATTAGTTCTATTAATGGTACCTTCTATCTTTTAATTGAGCTTCCGTTTGAACATGAAATTGCATCTTTAAATGATTATTTATTTAGACTTAGGAGTAAAGGATATAAGATTATTCTTGCTCATCCAGAAAGATATCGTTATTTTCAAGAACATCCAGAAAAAATGAAAGAATATATAGATATGGGAATCCTTTTTCAATGTAATTATGGTAGTATCGTTGGTCAGTATGGAAAAAGAGCGATGAAAGCTATGCAGACTTTTTTAAAAAAAGGATATATACATATCTTGTCGAGTGATGTGCATAAGAAAGATAGTGAATTTTTTACCATTTTTCCTGTTGCTTGTCAAAAAATTAAAAAGATCGTTGGAGAAGATATGTTTAGGAAACTTTCTTTTGATAATTCCTATCAAGTACTTAATAATATGAATTTGGATGAGAGGGTTGAATGTTAAAATTAGGATTAGTTATTCTTTCGCCAGATAAAGACCATTTTGTTTTTATAAAGAGACTTGACAAGGGTAAATCTCATTATGATTTATGTAGGGAATTTATAGAGGAGCAGAATTTATTTGATGGTACTTTGGAGTATTTAGATTGTTTTTATAATCAAGCTATTTATTTAATTGGTTCTGGGTATGTATTGTTACAAGTGACCCCTTTTAATTATTTTGATGTTTTATACTTGCCTAGGAAATTACAAATACATCAATATAAGTGGTTGAGGTTTAGAGGAATTTTGTTAAAGAGATTGAATCTTGCTCTTGTATCTTTAAATGAAAAGAATTGTATAGAAAATTATGATAAAGAAAATTTGGAAGATATTTCTGTTTATTTAAAATTTGTAGAACTTATTTCTGATAAAAAGTTGGAAACTGTATATACTAAAAAGAAAAAAATTAGATGAGAAATATGATATGAACCCCGTTTCTTGGACATAGGAAACGAGGTTTTTATATGAGTGAATTAAGTTATGAAGATAAAATAAATATGTTGACAGGCTGTAAACAGATAAATTTTATGTATAAATTGTTGTTTTGAAGACATAAATGTTTTTTTTATTTAAAAATCATCTTTAAATATATTAAAAAGACTTTAAAAATGCAAAATAAGGATATGAGAGTGGATTTGTTGTAATTTGTAGAAAAAGATGTTATTTTGATGGTGACTAGATAATCTTTTTGAAATGGCTATAAAAAATGGGAGGTAAACTTATATGAAAAGTTTAAAAATTTTATTGATCATACTAGGAATTACTGCTTTTACTAGTATGGGAAATGTTTTTGCATATTATCCAATACAATCGCTTGCAGGAATGAGAGTACCTGCGCATAATGGTAGTGTATCTACTTCTATTAAAAATGTTCCTGAATATGCAGTTGGTTCAGATCAAATAGTAAATAATGTATCTATTTCACCTAGTGGTGATACTTTAGATATTCGAGTTCGAAAATATAATGCAAACAATGCGGTAGTTAAAAATGGTGCTTGGAAAATTTTAAAAACTGGATCAAAAACGGTTCTTTCTTCTGGAGATTTAGACTTTAATTTTGATGGAAGTCGTATACAAGTACAAATTGATTCTAGATGGTATTATACAGATACTACTATTATTAATAGTGGTATGTGGGCATATGAATAGATAATCTATAAATCATTCAATCGATTATCTTCGTCATTATTCGTTTGGAGGTTTTGTATGGAG
>JAAWCL010000178.1 GCA_022793235.1 Bacilli bacterium
AAATATGGTTTCTAACAGGTGAATTTGCACCAGAATTTGGAGGCGGAATAGGTACATATGTGGAAAATTGTGCTAAAATGTTTGCAAAAGCAGGTGATGATGTTACAGTAATAGTAAGAGGTAACAATAATACAAAATTAGAAACTACTGAATATGGATATAAAGTATTAAGATTTAAACAAGGTCAAGGAGAACAATATAAGTATTTAGGATATGAAAATGCATTAGCATATCAATATTACAATGAAATAATGGAATTAATGAAAATAGATGGTGCACCAGATATAATAGAAACACAAGAATATAATGCATTAGGTCAATATTTAATACAAAATAAGTATTTATTAAATGAACAACTAAGAGATATACCAATAGTAGTACACTTACACACACCATCATTTGAAACATTAAGAATAAATCAATTTAATAGATATGAACATCCATATTATTGGATAGGAGAAATGGAGAAATTTTGTATAAAAGGTGCAGATGCTTTACTTTCACCTAGTAAATTTTTAGCAAAAAAGCTACAATATATAGTACCTGAAAAAGAAATAAAAGTAATAAACCTACCATTTGATATAGAACAAGAAGAAATTGAAAAATATTCTGGAGAGTTAAAAAAAGAAGATAAAAAAACAATACTATATTTTGGAAGAACAGAATATAGAAAAGGCGTAATTCAAATGTTAAAAGGAGCTAAAAAATTATGGGACAAAGGTTTAGACTTTAAAATAAAAATAATAGGTGGCGATACAGTTTTAGATCCAAAAGGAACATATATAGGAGAAGAAATAAAATTACAATATAAAAAATATATAGAAAACGACAACTTAGAATTGATGAATTCTATACCACATTTAGAATTAATACCACATATACTTTCTGCAACAGCAGTTACAGTACCATCATTATATGAGAACTTCCCAAATACATGTATATATGGAATGTGGCTTGGAAAACCAATGCTTGTATCTGCAAGTGGTGGACAAGCAGAAATGGTAGAAAAATCTGGAGAAAATGGATTAATTTTTGAT
>JAAWCL010000179.1 GCA_022793235.1 Bacilli bacterium
ATTTACTTTACTTCCATCAATATCTTTACATAAAAGACGTGTTACTATTTCTCCATTTTGTATATGCTTTTCTATAATTTCTTGGCAATCTTCTGGTTTTACCATTGCATAAAATGTGTCTTGTGGTCTTATTATAACTATTGGACCTTTGGCACAAAGTCCAAAACATCCTGTTTTAATTACTCTTACATTTTCTATTTTCTTTTCTTTTATTATTTCATTAAATTTCTCTAATATTTGTGGTGATTTTGATGATGTACATCCTGTACCATTACACACCAAAATATGTTTTTCACATGTATTTGAACTCTTATTTATACGTAATTCTAATTCCTTTTTCTTTTCTTGTCTTATTTTTTCAATTTCTTGTAATGTTTTCATGTAGCACCTCCTATTTTAATTCATCTAAAATTTTATCCAATTTTTGAACTGTTGCTTTTCCATATACTTCACCATTAACTGTAAATACTGGTGCAAGTCCACATGCGCCTACACATCTTGTAGCTTCAATAGAAAACTTCCCATCTTCTGAAGTTTCTCCTTGCTTTATACCTAAACGTTGTTCTAATCTATCCATTATTTTTCCTGAACCTTTTACATAACATGCTGTTCCTAAGCATACTGCAATATGATATTTTCCTTTGGGTTTTAATGTAAATCTTGAATAAAAAGTAATAACACCATAAATTTCTGCCATAGGTATTTTTAAATACTCTGATATAGCCATTTGTGCATGTTTTGGAATATAGCCATAATGTTCTTGTACATCATTTAATATTTGAATTAAATTATCTTTATCTTGTTTGTATACATCTAAAATCTGTTCTAACGCCTCATCTTTTCCACATTCTTTGCAACAGCCAACCTTATTTTCTTTCATAAATTATCTCCTATCTTTTTTACTTTTTTAATAAATTGATTATATCAAAACAAATTTATTTATACAATTATTTTGTCGTATATTGTCAAAATATTAGTTAATGTTTGGCTAAATTAACCTTACTATTCACAGACAATAGCAGTAAGTAGCGAAG
>JAAWCL010000180.1 GCA_022793235.1 Bacilli bacterium
CCGGCCAGCTCCTCCACCTCTTCAAGGGAAATGTTAACGCCCTTCCCGCGGAGGAAGTCGATGATCCGGTACTTCCGCTCATCTCTTCCCCGTTTCAGCTCATCGCACAGTTTCCGCAAACCGGGTGCGTCTGGGGAAAAGCTGTAGCCCAGGATATGCAGGCTGCGGTACTCCCGGGCCCCCAGCTCCACGCCCCGCAGAACTTGAATGCCCAGCTGTTCTCCCGTCTGGCTCGCCTCCTCCAGGCCGTCCAGCGTATCGTGGTCGGTGAGCGCCAGCGCCTCAATCCCGCGGTCCTTTGCCAGCCGCACCAGCTCGGAGGGCGTGTATTGGCCGTCTGAGGCGGTGGAATGGGTATGAAGATCAACAATCATAGGAGCTCTCCAAAATACTTCTCATAGGCCTCGATATCCTGCTCCGAGTCGCACTCCAGCCACAGCTCACCGGTGGAGATCGTCTGAACGGGATAGCCCCGCTGGAGCAGCTCCTGAAGCAGCGTGGTCATGTCCAGCTTGTTCACCGGCTTGGCCAGGGGCTCCCGGACGGTCTTCTCCACCCAGCTCCAGCTCTCCGGGGTGAACCGCAGCAGGCCCATAAACTGGCCCTGAACCTCCTCGCGGGACTTCGGCTTTTTTCCGATTTCCAGCAGGCGGCCTTCCCCATCCGCCTGGAAGGTCTCCAGGTCCTCCAGCGGATTCTCCATCCGTTTCTCCCACAGCTCCCAGTAGCCGCTGTAGGACGTAATCGCCAGCGGCGCCGTGCTGTCCGCCAACGCCTGGACGGCGCGGGGCGAAAAGACGATGTCCGAGTAGCAGACGATGCACGGCTCGCGCTTGAGCCACTCCTCCGCCATGGTCAGGGAGTAGAACATGTTGGTCTGCTCCCACACCTCGTTGTGAAAATAGGTCACGCCGGGTACGTGAAACATGTCGCTGCGGTAGCCCGTCACGATGCCGGTATCGCCCTTGGAAACCCCGGCCTGCTCCAACGATTCCAGGCAGCGGTCCAGAAGGGTCCTGCCCTGGAGGGTGCACATACATTTGGGGCGGTCCTTGGTCCGCTCTCCCAGGCGGCTGCCCCGGCCGGCGGCTAAAATGATCACTTTCATAATCCGAACACTTCCTTTATCAGTTGGACATCCCGCTCTCTGGGCGGATGGTACCGCTCCGGGTGCCACATCATTCCACAAATCCAGGGGTAGTCCCGGACTTTGACCGCCTCCAGCACCCCGTCGGCGCTGTGAACCACCGGGATAATGGATTCCTTGCAGCTTACCGCACCCCAGCTGTGGAAGCTGTTCACAGTGTCCCCATTGGACAGCGCATGCTCTACCCGGATGTGGCCCTCCACCTTCTGGAGCGGCGTTCCAAAATAGTCCAACAGTATCTGTATCCCCCGGCACACACCCAGCAGTGGGACTGAATGGTCTATTGCATACTGAATTAAGAACTGTTCCGTCTCATCCCGCTCGGGGGCGTCGCCGCCGTAAGCGGCCAGATCGTTGCCGCCGGTGAGCAGGATACCGTCCGGAGCCCAACGGTCCAGCATTTGGACAACGGTTGGCAAGCGGTTGGGCAGAAGCAGCGGCAGAAAGCCGCATTCCTCCGCTAACACGGCCCACTCCTGTGACAGGGCGTCCCGCCGCTCCCCAATTCCCTCTATGTACTCCACCCGCTGGGTCACTGCGATGCACTTCATAATACCATCACCGTCCGATTCCTGCAATCCACCTCCAGCCGCCGGGCGGCGGCATAGCGGGCAAACTGCTTCTCCCCCACCCCGATCACCGCCGGGATGCCAAACTCCGCCGCACGGATCGCCATATGGGAGTTGGCCCCACCGTAGGCCGTGATAAAACCGGCGATGTTGTGGGAAAAGATCCAATCGTAGCCCGGGTCGGCCCCCCGGATCAGAACCAATTTTCCTTCCAAAGCCGCCTCCGCTGGGAGCAGGACCGTCTCCGCCGAGCACCGGTTCTGGGTGATAAAATTGGGACTGCCGTCGGGCATGAAGAAGCTGTATACCTGCTTCTCCTCCCACAGGAGAGGCGGCAGCGTGATACCAGCCGCTCCCTGCTCCAGCCGCCGGCCCTCCTCTATGGAGGCCCGCAGCACCGGCTCCAGATTCCC
>JAAWCL010000181.1 GCA_022793235.1 Bacilli bacterium
GGAGCAGAAGGAAAAGTAGTAGGAGTAAATCAAGTAGGAGGCTTGATAGGACAGGTATATACATATGCAACTTCTGGAACAACTAATATATATATACAAAAAAGTTATTCAACAGGAGATGTAGAAGGAAAACAAAATATAGGAGGACTTATTGGATATCAAAAAGGAGAGATTAATAGTAGTGATGTTAATGGACGTGGTGCTGTAGTAAATAATTATGTACAAGAAAGTTATGCAATAGGAAACGTAAAAGGAGAAACAAATATAGGAGGATTAGTAGGATATGCATATGCATATAGCTACTATAATAGTGATTGGAATGGAGCCGATGGACAAACACATGTAAGAATACAAAACTCATTTGAAACAGGAAAAGTAGAAGGAAAAACAAATGTAGGAGGATTAGTTGGAAATGTTTATAGAAATGGAACAGGTGGTAGATATAAAACTGGAAAAGCATATCCACAAATAACAAATGTATATGCAATAGGAGAGGTAACAGCAACAGAAAATGTAGGAGGATTAGTAGGTACAACATCTAGTTCAGGAAATGGAAGTACAACAGTAACAAATAGTTATTGGACCCCAGAAACAACAAAACAGGAAAATTCGGTACTAGGAACAAAGAATATCATACCATATATGATGCGTAAAGTAGGATATGATAATTGGAATTTTGAAACAATATGGGAAATAGATGAATTAAATACAATAGCATATTTAAAAAATATACCAAAACCAGATAGCGTAAACAAAAGAAATATAACATATGAAGAATTTGATGTAGTAGGAGAAGGAACAAAAGAGAGTCCATTTATAATAACACATCCACTACAACTGCAAAAGATAACAGATAGATTAAGTTCATATTATAAATTAGGTGTAAATATAGACTTAACAGGAAGAGAATGGATCCCAATAGGAACTAGTGCAGCACCATTTACAGGAAACATAGATGGAACAGGATACACAATAACTAACTTAACTTATGATAATGAATCCGGAGAGAATGTAGGATTATTTGGATATAATAGTGGAACAGTAAGTAATATAACCTTAGAAAATATAACAGTAAAAGGAAAGACAAATGTAGGAGGATTAGTAGGTTATAATAAAGGAACAGTAACACAAAGTAAAGTGAAAGGAAATGTAATAGGAACTGGAGATAATGTGGGTATTCTAATAGGTTACAATAATGGAATAGTAAAAAATAATCAAACAGAAGGAGTAGTAACAAATACAGGAAATAATACAGGAGGATTAATAGGACAAACTGTTACAGGAATCAGTAATAACATATCAAAAACAGAAGTACATGGACAAGATAATGTAGGAGGATTAATTGGATACGCATATGCAACAAATAAAAGTATAACATTAAGTGGAAACGGAGCAGAAGGAAAAGTAGTAGGAGTAAATCAAGTAGGAGGCTTGATAGGACAGGTATATACATATGCAACTTCTGGAACAACTAATATATATATACAAAAAAGTTATTCAACAGGAGATGTAGAAGGAAAACAAAATATA
>JAAWCL010000021.1 GCA_022793235.1 Bacilli bacterium
CATAAATATTCAAATTTGCATTATTAGAAATTCCTCCTCCTGATGTATCAGTTCCTATCTTTCCTCCATATATATTCATAGTTCCATTACCGTCATTTGATAATGATTTTAAATTACCGCTATACACATTAACTATACCCCCAGAATTAAGAACAGTACGTTCGATATCAACATTATTAATATTACATGTTCCTAAATTCACAATAGCATATAGTGATATAGTAGAATTTGTATATTCAAGATCATCTTGATAAACACCACTGTTTATTTCTAAAGTTGAAGAATTACTTATGCACCTTCCTGTATGATTATGTGCTAAATTCCCTTTAAATTCATTATCTGCCAGTACTGTAGTTCCTTGTGTTTCATTATTCAAACACTCTCCATTGGTTTCTATTTTTACATTTGTTATCTCTGCATGAATATTTTTATTATCTATATGTATTCCTGCAGTATTATGATATTTTCTATAATATATATTTCCATTTGTTATTTTCATTTTTTCTGCTTCAATATATAAAACATATCTTTTAGAGTTTACTGAATCCTGATAATTATTTTTTATAGTATACCCATTTAAATCTAATGTAATATCTTTTCCTGTTATAGTTACTAACTTCTGAGCATTTCCATCTATATTATCTAATAAAACTATTTTTGCTGCTTCTTTTGTTGCAGCTACACTTGTTGCATCATTTATATTTGTAAATCCTTTTATAACATTTTTATCTATAACTAATACTTTGGCTTCTTCCCAATTTACATCCACATTAGCTTTGCTAATATCAACAATATTACCATTTTCATCCAGTGTTATGTAATAGTCTTTATACAATGCAGTTATTGTTTTTCCCGATCCTATAACTTTTGACTCACTATCATCTTTTTTTAAATTATTTTCAAATATATTTAATTTATTATTTGCTACATCTACTTTTGCTTGTATAACAGCGTCTTCGTAATGCAACTGTACTTCTTCCTTTATCTTAGCAATTTCTGTTTCTTGTTTAGCTTCCATTGACTGGCTAATAAGTCCATTTTTTCCTATTAGCATAGCAATACTTACTCCAGCTAATATTAAAAGTACTATAATCGTTATAACTAGTGCTATTAATGTTATTCCCTTGTTTTGTGTTTCTTCATATAATTTTTTAACCATAATTTTTTCTCCTTTGTATTTTGTATTATGTTTCCTTTTTCTCTATAATAATATACAATAAATTTTATAAAAACGCAATACTTTTGTATGGTTTTTTATGTCTGTTTTTACACAACTATAATTAAAAATCAAAAATATGTAACAATATATTTTAAAACTAAATTTTAATACCTTCTCACATTTTGTATATGAATAAATCTTATTTTTTTAAAGACATATTCTGAAATTGCCTTATTAAAACTGTCAAATGTATGTGATGCTATTTTTATACCATTTAAACTAAATTTATTTTCTATATTTACAATAATGAGTGTATGTCCATATACATTTCCATCAAAAGACAATTGAGCTATATCACCTATTTGTAATTCCTGTAAACTTTCTTGCATTAATTCTTTTCCATAAGGCCCAACTGTTTTATTATTTATTAAAAAATCATATAAAAATTCCACTCCACTCCATGAAGGTGATTTATGATTTCCATCAATATAATACCAACCTTTTTCTTGTGTATAATTCATAGTTTTTGAACCCTCATAAACACATTGAGAAACAAAACTAGTACAATCTCCCCCTATTGAATCAAAATTATAATATTTGGGATTCCTATCAAAAGCCCATTTTTTAGCATAATCATATACTTGTTGTCTATCATATCCTATTTCCTTCATAAATCCTCCTTTTTCTTTTTTTACTTTTTCATTTTGGGGTCGGGTCTTAAAATGAAAAAAACGAAAAATCTCCGCAATTATTTTCCTATAAATATTTGAACATATATTTTTCCATACTTTGGACTACTAACAACACCTATTCCAGTATAATTGAAACTATTGTTTAAAATGTTTGCTTTATGTCCAGACGAATTCATCCACGCATTTACTGCTCCACTATTACTTGAGTTGGCTGCTATATTTTCTCCTGCTGTTTTATATGATATTTTAAAACTTCTTAACATTTCAAACGGTGAACCATATGTTGGTGACTGATGTGAAAAGTAATTATTTGTTACCATATCTTCTGCCTTTATTCTTGATACTCTTTGAACTTCATTATCTATTTTTAATGCTTGTAATCCATTATTTATTCTTTGTTTATTAATTAAATCAAATACTTCTTTCTCATCTGAATTCATATTTGATGAAGTTTGTATATTCCCTATTCCAGAAGAACCTCCTAAACCAGTATTATTAGAAGTTGGATAAATTGGTTTTATGTATTTTTTACTTACAGCTCCAATAAAATCTTTATCTGTCTGAATTATATACCAATCTCCCACTCCTGCAAAAACTCTTATATATTCATTTTTCTTAACAGTTGTAACAATTCCATAATGTGTACCTGGTCCACTTCTTACATTCAAATTTGTTGCTGTTACTAATCCTGTAGAAAAATCTAACTTATAATAATGTTGCATACTAAATGATGTAGAAAAAGCACATATCATCAAACAAAAAACTAAAACCATTGTTGTTTTTAATAATTTAGATTTTTTTATTGTTATTATTTTCATAAACTACTCCCTTCATTTTATATTTAATTGTATTCTTACAATAAGTCCTATATACACAAAAAAGAAACAGTCTATGCTGTTTCTTTCTTATTACTATTTGGCATTTGTCTTTTTTTCTTAACAACTGGTTTACGAGTTTCTTTATTTTCACTTACTACTGTTTCTGGTCCTGCATTGTCCAGAACTGTTGCTTTTGTAATAATACATTTTTCAATTTCTGGATTTGATGGTATTTCAAACATAATATCTCTCATTATTTCTTCAATAATAGAACGAAGTCCTCTTGCTCCTGTTTTTCTTTCAA
>JAAWCL010000022.1 GCA_022793235.1 Bacilli bacterium
ATTTAACTGGATATATGAGTAGTGAAACTTTAGAAAAAAGCGCTTATATTGATTTATTAATCTTTTATGATAATAAGGTTTATCCTATAGAAATAAAAAAATCTACTAGTCCTAGTATAAATGCTATTAAGTGAAAGATAATTGTTATTTAGTTCCGATTGAATGTATTTAGTATCAACTCTTTTTGAATTTTGCTCTCGTTAATTTATCAATAATTTCTTCTTCTGTGGTAAAAAAGGTGAACAGTAAAATCATTTTTTGTTCCAGATTAAAGAAATATTTAGAAAGTAGAAAACTATTTGGGTTTTTTACTCTTTTTTTGTCTTCTTTTTTTAAATAGTCACAGATAAAGAATTTACAAGAAATACATTTTATTTGGCATCCATTTTTCCCTAAATACTTACATTTTTCTCCTTTACTTGTTTCACAGCAACCATTACAATGCGATAAATTTTTGTGCCTATATTTGTCGCATAGACCATTTTGAAATCTGCAATAGGTTTGACTTTTATCTAATTTATCACATATCGTATCATAAATATAGGTGTATCTTTTTCTTCTATCTTTTATATTTATGGCATGAATGATTTCTTCTATTTCTGTCTTTTTTTCTATTTCTTTTATTTCTTCTTTATATATTAACTCTATTTGGTGTTTTTTTTGATATTTTTTGATTATTTTAGGTATATTTTGATAAATTTCTTCTATGTTATTATTTGTTAAAATGATTTTTTCTTTATAAAGATTTTTCTTTTTCATGTTTTTTCCTTCTTTTTTCTAGTATACCATTTTTTCGTTGGTTTTTCATTTTTTTTATGATATATTAAGAGTGATTTTATAAGAGAGGGTATTGTATGAATTATAAGATGCTTGTAGATAAAGAAAATTTGATAACTAAAAATATTTTAAATTCTATTTCTTTTGTGTCTATTAAAAACTTTGTTGGTGAGGAGATTTTGATAGAAAAAAAAGCTTATGCTAAATACAAAGATTTGCAAGAATATTTGTTAAAAAAAGATATTTTATTAAAGCTTGTTTCTGCTTATAAAAAGAATTTTTTTTCTAATGAAGTTGGTACTGGTCTTTTACTGGAAGTACTTGTAGAATTTAGTAAAATTGGCGAATTTTCTATTTTATTTGAAAGTTTGTCTTCCTTTGGTTTTATTTTAAGAGAATTTATGAGAGAAGATAATAAAATTAAGATTAGATATGTGGGGGATTCTACTGCTACTCTTCTTTATAATGAACATTTAACATTGGAGGAATACCATCAAAAGTATAATAAAAGTGGCGTACTTCTTGTAAATAAACCTAGTGGAATTTCTAGTCGAGAGGTTGATAATATTATTAGTCGTAAGTTTGATACAAAAAAAGTGGGACATACTGGAACCTTAGATCCTCTTGCTAGTGGAGTTTTGATTGTTTTAATTGGAAATGCTACTAAAATAGGAAGTGATATTGTCTGTCAAGATAAAGCTTATATTGCAACGGTTCAGATAGGAATCGAAACAGATACGCTTGATATTACTGGAAAAGTAATTAAAGAAGACAAGAATTTTTTGATAAAAGATTTAGAATCTTTGCTTCTTAAGTTTGAAAAGACTTATATGCAAGAGGTACCTATTTATTCAGCTGTTAAAGTAGGTGGAAAAAAACTTTATGAATATGCTAGAAATGGAGAGGATGTTGTTTTACCTAAGAAAGAGGTGACTATAAAAAAATTAGAACTTTTGTCGTGTAATAAGGATACTTTTTCTTTTTTTTGTAGAGTCAGTAAGGGAACTTATATTAGAAGTCTTATTCGTGATATGGGAGAAAGTGTGGGTACCTGTTTTACTATGAAGGAATTGGTACGTACAGAAGAGGCTGGCTTTAAGATAGAAGATTGTTATACTTTGGAAGAGATTAAAGATAATTGTTTTGAGATTCTTTCAATTGATCAGGTTTTACATTATCCAGTAGTGAATATAGGAGAGGATATGTATAAAATGATTTCTAATGGTTGTGTTATAGAAAATATCTTTTCTATAACGGATAAAGTTATTTTTAAATATAGTGGTAAAATTTTGGCTATTTATGAAAAAAAAGGCGATAAGCTTGTTAGTTATCGACAATTTATCTAATTTTTTTTAAAGTGCTATGACTAGGCATTCTAATATCTTCAGGTTGATTTTTAAGATTGTAAAAATACTTTGTTGTTTGGTACATGGCTTGCACTTTTCTGTAAGATTCTTTTGTTTTTCTATCTATTTCCTTTTTCGTTTTATTTTGTTTTGCTGATATTTCTATGTGTGCAGGGTGCTTATTTATTTGGATCATTTTTAAACCTCCTTTATTACTTGATATAAACGTACAGATTATATTATACTTTTTCTATTTTGTGAATTTTTTTATTGTTTTTATTTCGATTCTTTTGTAGGTTGAATAGATATAGTGATATTATAATAAGTATAAGAAAGTAGGATGAAATATGGAAAAAGTAACAAAACAATTGTTAGATTGGTATCATATAAATAAACGTGATTTGCCATGGCGGCATACAACGAATCCATATTATATTTGGATTAGTGAAATTATGCTTCAACAAACAAGGGTAGAGGCTGTTAAAGAATATTATGTGCGTTTTATAGATAGACTTCCTACACTTTATGATTTAGCTACTATAGAAGAGGATGTGCTTTTAAAACTTTGGGAAGGATTAGGATATTATAGTCGTGTTCGTAATATGCAAAAGACTGCTAAGATTTTAATAGAGAAAGGATATAAAAATTTGCCTAATACGAGAGATGAACTTCTTTCTTTACCAGGAATTGGTGAATATACTGCTGGTGCTATCCTATCTATTTCTTTTGATAAGCCTTCTGTTTCTATTGATGGGAATGTTTATAGGGTGCTTGGTCGTTATTATAAAATAGAAGAGTCTATTTCTAAGCGTTCAACGTATTCTATATATGAAAAGTATATTTTACATATTTTACCCTCTAACAATGCGGGAGATTTTACACAAAGTTTTATGGATTTAGGTAGTCTTATTTGTACCCCTAAATCTCCAAGGTGTGAAGAATGTCCTTTAAGGAAGGGCTGTCTTTCTTTTAAGAGTGGAGAAGTCTTACTTTATCCTAAGAAAGATAAGAAAAAAGATAAAAAAGTGGTAGAAATGACTGTATTTCTTTATATTTATAAGAATAAGGTTGCTATTAGAAAGAGAGAAAATAAAGGACTTCTTGCTTCTTTATATGAATTTCCTAATATTAATCAAGTTGTTTCGGAAATTGATATTGAAAACCAGTTGATAGATGAAAATATCTCTTATTATTCTGTTTCAAAAATAGGGGATGCTGAGCATATTTTTTCTCATGTTATATGGAATATGACAGGGTATAAAGTTGTATTAAAAAAGCCCATAGTTGATTATTTATGGGTTACCAAAGAAGAGATTTGTCAGTTTTATTCTATACCTAGTGCTTTTGCTTATTTTTGTGATTCTTTTTTAAATTGTATTTAGAAAATATTTTTTAGAGGCATTTCCATTTGTTCTAATTCTTCAAAACATTTTTTTGCTTTTTGTATTTCTAATTTGTTCATTGTGACATAACCTCTAGAAGTTCCATCACTTGGTAAATCTACTAGAAGTGCATATTCATCGATTCCTATCCATCCATTATTGATGATATTTAAAAGGTCAGGCTTTTTTTCTTTTACTTCTTTTAAGTCTACAAAATTTGTTGTTATTTTGTTTGATTTTAGATAACGTTTTATATAGCTGTTTTCTTTGTATAGTGGTGCTTTTTCTTTGTCAAATATGAATATTCTTTTTATTTTTACGCCTCTTTCTGCGGCGTCAAAATTGCTTTCAATAAATTTTCTTTCTGATGGGTCTTCATTCCATTCATTTTCCATCATAGTAGAAATAATCCACATTTTTGAGTTCTTTTTTGTTTCACTAAAGTATTTATCTAGAATTTTATAAAATTTACCTGAATCTAAATCTTCTGTTCTAGATTGACTATCCATTGATAAATATCCTCCGTCTGAAATGAGAGAACTGCCATTTGTGTATTTGTGTCTTGTTAACATGAGAAAGATATCATCTGCTATTTCTTCTGGGTGCCCAAGTCTTTTCATGGGGATGGAATCTTTTGCTTTATTAAATGTGTTATCGTTTTCCATTACGCCACCAATCCAACCAGCCATAACTGAATTAATACGAATTCCATACATTTCTGTAAAAATATTGGCAAATGTTTGGACTAGGTTTACTTTAGCTGCTTGGGATGATGCATAGGCTGATGCTCCAAATGAACCACGATAGGCTTCAATACTATTTACAATTACAATACTTGAGTTATAATTCATTTTTTTTACGAGTTCTCTTGTTAAAAGATTTGCTGCAAATACGTTTACTTGATAACTTTTTTCAAATTGTTCATAATCAAAATTGAAAGTGTCTTCTAGGTGAAAATAAATCTCCATAAAGACAAAACCAAAAATATCTTCTTTAATTTCTTTAGTTGTTTTTAATAAAAATTCTCTATCAAAATAGTCTACTTCTTTTAATAGGATATCTTCTTTTTGTAATTCATTTGAAATTTTACTTCCTTGTTGATATATACCTATAATACGATATCCTGCCTTTATTAATATTTTTGAAAGTTCAATTCCTATGTCCGAGTTAATGCCTGCTATTACTACTATTTTTTTATCTTCTATCATGCGGAGTAGAGAATCTCTTTTATCTACTGGTTTATGAGTATTTTTTGGTATATTCCAGCACATGCCATTTTTGAAAGCTCCAGGAATGCGGTTCTCTTTTATTAGATTAATTATGCGTCTTTCGCTGATATTCCATAATTTTGCTACTTGTTTTACAGTTAGATATTCCATTTTAATCACCAATTTTATATTATACCGAATTAAGAATAATGTCAATTTTTTATATTGATAGAATTTATTGATTGGGTAAATTTGTATACTATTTTATTGTTACAATTATGTAGGTTTTGGGATATAGACAGTGTTTTAATTATTAATAAGGAATTAAAAATACAGAAAAAGTATTGAAGAATACAAAATAAGGATATAAAAGCATATTCGTTGTAATTTGTAGAAAAAGGTGATACGGTTGACATGATAGAAGCAATTGTGTATGAGGAGATAAATGTATATGAAAAAATATTTAAAAATAACTTTGACAATTTTTATAGTGGCTTTTCTTTTAGGAACAGTAAATGCACATGCAAAAGCTGAGATTAGTATTATGGACGTTACTATACCTGTTTTTGAAGGTAGTTGGATAAGTGGCAATTATGAAAAGGATACTTGGACTGTACAATCAGTAAAAAAACAGGACTGTATAGATAATATCAGTGGCGATGGACGTGTAATTTTGGCTAAGGCGCATGCTACTTGGAATGAAAATTCTTCATCAAATTGGACTGAGACAGTAAAAAATGCTTATGTTAATTTTAATGGAGGAGATACTGCAAATCCAGGTAGTTGGAGATTATATTTAAAATCTAACAAATTTTTACCAACTACAGCAAGTTTTTGGGGTTCTTGGAGATACAACGCTAATCAGATAACATAAATATTGCTTCTGTCGATATTTTGGAGGTAAAAATGAAGATAAAACAAAATAAATTTATTATTTTCACTTTTTTGATTCTATTTGTTCTAATAGGCTATTCTTTTTATCAATATTTTGTTGAACATTTTTCTTATATACAATTTTATTATGAAGTTAAGGATGTCTGTTATGAAAAAGGAAATATGGATAATAAAGTTTGTAGACATTTTAGGGACAAGGAAGATGTAAAAAAATTCTTAATACGTGATGAGCCAAAAAAAAGGTATCAAGAAATAGATGCTATAACTTTGACCTGTGAAATTGTAGAGAATACAAAGTTTAGTTTATTACAACTTTTTTCGCCTTTACTTATTTTGATAGCTTTTATTGGAACAGTACATAGTGATTTTACAAGCGGAATGTTTAAATATAAATTACAACGTATGACTTATAAGGATTATTTAAAAACACTTTCTAAAGTTATTTTAAAAGTATCTTTATTGATACCAGTTACTTTGCTTCTTGTTTTTATATTTTCTATTTTTATTACAAGATTTAATTTTCATGTATTAGATGAGGTAAAAGGGAGATCTGTTTATGAGTCTTTTAAATATTCTCATTTTATACTATATGGTGGTATTTTATGTATTATTCAATTTCTTCTTAATATTTTATATTGTAATATAGGTTTATATGTTTGTAAAAAAAATAAAAATAAAATAGTGGCC
>JAAWCL010000182.1 GCA_022793235.1 Bacilli bacterium
AAATAATACATTTTTTACTTTATAATCTATATTACATATATTTTCTTCCTTTACGTTCTCAATTTCAATAAAACTCATTACTGGAAATGTTCCTTGTGCTTTTGATATTCTATCATCTTCTGTTAAATATACTAATGAAATAGTAGCTTCTGCCTTTGCTAAAACTTTATTATAACTAATTTTACTTTCAATATTTGTAATATTTATATCACTTTTTAGTATCTCTGCAACATTATCTAAACTATCAACTGTAATATTTTCTTTCAAAGAAGTCTTAACTGCATTTATACCAATTAAAGAATTTATAGCTATTTCTTCTTCTTGCTTTTGTAAATCACTAATTCCATCAAAATCATTATAAATTTCTAATTGCTGTCTTTCATAAAAATTATAACTAACACTCAAATTTGCTACAATTGAAACTTTCCTTTCATTTAAAACTTTAGCTTCAATACTTGCTATCTCAATATTATACTTTAATATTGATGTTTCTTTAATTTCTGAACTTTCTAAACTACTACTAAAATTTAAAGTAGTTTGCATACTTCTTGTGTCACCATTACTTGATAAATAAATTATGTATGCATCGATATTTCCATCTAATTTTACTCTACCAGTTGTTTGCTCTTGCTTATAAGAATATGCTATTCCATTAACACCTGTAACACTTATAACGTCTGGTTTTACATCTGGTACTATTACATCTTCTGCTACTTCTGTTTCTCTATTTGAACTTAAAACCTTTCTGTTTACATCTATAACCTCCATACAAAAAATCCTCCTTAAATGCTTTTACTTAATACATTTATATGGAGGATTTTAAAAATAATTCCTATTTATTTAAATTTATACAGCTGTTTTTCTTCTTTTTACTTCTATTTGAGGTTCTATTAATGGCTCAAAACCATTACCATTATCTATTCTAACTTCAACTGCTCTAGTAAATAAATCTGTATAATTATATGAACCAACTCTATTTGCCTCTTCAAATTTTACTCTGAAATAGTCTTTATATGTATTTTCAATAATAGCTGATTTCTCAAGGGGTTTGCTTCGTTTCCCTGGAGATTCCTTTATTATTATTCTTTGACCAATATTTTCTCCTATATTCTTTTTTAAGTTTAAAATTTCTGATTTGTAAATTCCCAAAATATAATCACCTACTTATCCTAAAAATTATATCAAAAATATACCATAGGTATGTCAAATTGTCAAAAGAAAGATTTTTATGTCGTCTTGATATAATCCAGTATTATCAAGGGTTACAAGATTTAGTTTTTGAATATTTCATTTGCATTACATTATTCTTTCTTTTATGTTACAAGTTCTGTGATTATACAAAAATATAGTACAACTTTTATTTAAGTTGTACTATATTATAATTAAATTTTATGCCTTTTCTTTTTTATATTTTAATTTAGTTGCAAGACCTCCTCTTAAATGTCTTTCTGCTTTATTCTCATCTAAAATCTTTCTAACTTCTAAAGCAAGTGCATAATTAATTGTGAGCAAACGTTGACTTACGTCTTTATGTACTGTACTTTTACTTACACCAAACTTCTTAGCTGCCCCTCTTACAGTATCTTTTGTATCTATTATATAATGTGCCAAATTTACTGCACGTTCTTCTATTGATGTTCCTTTCATTTTAAGAAAACCTCCAGTACTTGAATACTTTTATGATTAAGTGTATTCGACTGGACAATATATT
>JAAWCL010000023.1 GCA_022793235.1 Bacilli bacterium
ACTATATTGAATATTACAATAATTATAGATATCAATGGAATCTAAAAAAGATGACTCCAGTACAATACCGAAATCACCTTTTTGCATCCATTGCCTAATCTCTCTCTTTTTTATTCAGTCCTTGACATTGGGTACATTTTACAGATTTATATCTTTTTTTTTAACTATAAAAATGGTATACTTTAAATAATGAATAAAGGAGAACATAGAATGATTAAAACAGTAAAAGAGATCGAAATAGAAAATAAAAAAGTAATTATTAGATGTGACTTTAATGTACCAATAGAAAATAAAAAAATAATAGATGATACAAGAATAAAGGAGAGTTTGGAAACAATTCGCTATTGCCTAAATAAAAATTGTAAAATAATACTTATGTCTCATCTTGGACGTGTCAAAGAAGAAAAAGATTTAAAGAAAAACGACCTAAAAATAGTAGCAGAATGCTTAAGTAAACTACTAAAAAAAGAAGTATTTTTTATAAACGAAACAAGAGGCAAAAAATTAGAAGAAAAAGTAAAAAATATGAAGGAAAAAGAAATTATCCTAATACAAAATACAAGATATGAAGATTTAGAAGGCAAAAAAGAGAGTAAAAATGATGCAGAACTAGCAAAGTATTGGTCAAATTTAGGAGAAATTTTTATAAATGATGCTTTTGCAACAATACACAGAACACATGCCTCGAACGTAGGAATTGCAAGTCACTTACCTCATGGAATAGGCTTATTAATAAAAAAAGAGTTAGAACACTTAGATGAATTAAAATGTCCAAAAAAACCATTTATAGTAATTTTAGGAGGAAAAAAAGTAGCAGACAAGATAGGTGTAATAAAGAATTTAGCCCCCAAAGTAGACTACCTAGTAATAGGAGGAGGTATGGCTTTTACATTTTTAAAAGCAGATGGTTACAATATAGGAAAGTCAATAATTGATGAAGAAAATATTTCATTTTGTAAAGAAATGTTAGAAAAATATGAAGAGAAAATTGTATTACCAGTAGACATTAAAACAAATAATGAATTTAAAAACGAAGGAACAATAAAAATAAAGGATATTACCAATATAGAAGAAAATGATTATGGATTAGATATTGGACCAAAATCAATAGAAAACTTCAAAAATATAATTAAAAAAAGCCAAACAGTATTTTGGAATGGACCTTTAGGTGTTTATGAATTTGATAACTTTAAAATAGCAACAGATACTCTCCTAAAATATATTACAAAAAATAAAATAAAAACAATTTTAGGAGGAGGAGATATTCTAGCTGCTGCCAAAAAAGCAGGTGTGGAGAAAAAAATATATTACACTTCAACTGGAGGAGGGGCTACCTTAGAATATTTAGAAGGAAAAAATTTACCAGGATTAATGGAATAAAATAAAAGGAATGGATAGTATGAGTAATATAAAAATATTTGATACAAATAATAAAAAGCCTGAACAAGAGAATATTTTATTAGAAAATTATATGAGAAGCTTTAGAAATCCACAATTTGATCATGAATTAGTAACTATAAAAGAAGAAAGTAATTCTTTCATAAAAGAGAATATGATTCAAATAGAATATTACTATACTATAGATAAAGAAGAAATAGAAAATATTGCCAGAGTGAAAATAATAAAAGATCGAAAAGTAGCACAAATAGAATTTATAAAATTAGAGACACAACAAAAAGATTTTATAATAAAAATAGCAGAAGACCTAATAGAAATGAGAGATTTAAAAGACATATTTGTTTTTATAAATAAAGACAAGAAAAGAACAATAAAAGAATTAATAGAAAAAGGATTTATTTCTCTGGAAACAGGAGAAGAGGAATATATTCCCCTATTATTTGAAATGGAAAGAAAATATGAGAATGGAAGGCATATCTAATGGAAATACTAAAAAATATTAAAAAAAATACAATAATAATAATTCTAGTAACAATATTAGTAATGTACTTTGTTTTAAAAAAAGATTTTCTGTTAATTATAAAAAATCTCCAAAATTTAGATATAAAATATCTACTAATTGCATTAGTTTGTTTCTTTATATATATCATACTTCATAGCTATGCTATTTATAAAACTGTAAATAAAAAAGAAAAATTTTCATTAAAAGAATCAATAAAACATACAATGATTGTTCAATTTTTTAATGGTATAACACCTTTTTCAACAGGTGGGCAACCTATGGAAATATACATGTTATCAAAACATGGAATAAGTATTTCAAGAGCAAGTAACTATATTCTGCAAAATTTTGTATTTTATCAAATAGCATTAGTCATATTAGGTATAATTGCAATTTTATTGAATTACAAATTTCATATGTTTGAGCAAAACGCAGTTTTAAGACAAATTGTCTTGTTAGGTTTTATTATAAATACACTTGTAGCAGCAGTACTTTTATTTATAAGTCTCTCTAAAAAAACAATTTTTAAAGTCATAAAATACATATTAAAAATTTTATATAAAATAAATCTTATAAAGGATATAGATCAAGAAAATGAAAAATGGATTAGAAGAATGAACGAATTTCATGAATGTGCAGATGAATTGAAGAAAAAGAAAAGTTTATTTTTTTTAGGAATAGTACTCAATTTTATAGGTTTAATTGCATGGTATAGTATTCCTCTTTTTCTAGCTTATTCCCTAGGCGACTTTATATCACTTAATCTAATGAAGTCCTTAACAGCATCAGCCTATGTGATGGTAGCAGGATCCTTTATCCCTATACCAGGGGCAAGTGGTGGAATAGAATATGCCTTTACAAAATTTTTCTCAAACTTCCTAGAAAAAAACAAAGTAGCAACTATTCTGATTTTATGGCGATTTATAACCTATTATTTAGGAATGATTTTAGGAGCGATACTATTTAATTTTGATAAAGAAAAAACAAACTAAAAGAAAGGAAAAATTCTATGAAAAAACTAAAAATAGGTTTATTTACAGATACATATCCCCCCTACATCAATGGAGTATCTACAAGTATTGAAACATTAAAAAAGGCTCTTGAAGAATTAGGACATACTGTATATGTAGTAGCAATAGGACAAGACGCCATAACCTATAATTATGACGAAAAAAATAAAATATTAAAAGTACCAGGAATACCTATTGGATTATATGATTACAGAATTACAAGTATTTACCCTATAAAAATTATAAATAAAGTAAAATCATGGGATTTAGATATTATTCATTCACATACAGAGTTTAGTATGGGAATATTTGCAAGACTTTTTGCAAAACAGTGTAATATTCCTTTAGTGCATACTTATCATACCATGTATAAAGATTATACATATTACATATCAAGAAACCATAAATTCTTTGATCTAGGGTGTAAAAAAGCTGTAGAGTATTTAAGTAAATTTTATTGTGACAATACAGCAGATGCCCTTATAGTACCTACAACAAAGACATATCACTTATTTAGAGAAGAATATCATTATAATAAAGATATATATATAGTACCAACTGGAATTGATGCGAAAAGATTTTATAAAGAAAATATAGATAAAGAAAAAAAAGAGCACATAAGAAAAAAGTTAGGTTATAAAAAGAATGATTTTGTTGTAATATTTATAGGAAGAATGGCCCAAGAAAAAAATATAGAATTCATAATTGAAATTGCATCTATTTTAAAGAAAAAGAAAACAAATATTAAATTTTTATTAGTAGGAGATGGACCAGATAAAGAAAAATATCAAAATATATCAAAAAAGAAAAACTTAGAAGAGAATATAACTTTTGCAGGAAGGATTCCATGGGAAGAAACGCCTCTTTATTATCACAATGCCAATCTCTTTATAAGTTGTTCAAAAACAGAAACACAAGGTCTAACAGTCATCGAAGCTATGGCATCCTCTTTACCAAGTATTTGCATAAATGATCCAGCATTCAATATGGCTGTAATAAATGATCTAAATGGAAAATTCTTTGAAACAGCAGAAGAAGCAGCTCAAATTATTGAAGAATTGCAAAAGGACAAAAAACAATTAAATGTTCTAGCAAAACAAGCAACTTTAATAGGAAATAAATACTCCTTACATGAATTTGGTAATAATATTATAGAAGTTTATAAAACAGCAATAAAAAATCATGATAATAAAAAAGATATTCCCTCCATCATTATGAGAATTATCAAAAGGAAAAAGGAGAAAAAAGATGAAAGAAGAAAAAATAAATCTGATTATTCTAAATAATAAATGTAATTTCAAAAAAAAAGAATATGAAGAGTATCTCTCTTCATTAGAAAAATATATTGAAAAAAAGAGTACAGCAAAAAAAGTCATCCTTTGTCCAAGTACCTGTTATCTATGTTATAAAAAATCAGAAAAGATAATATTAGGAAGTCAAAATGTAAGTATGGAGGAAATGGGAAGCCATACAGGAGAAGTAGCAGCAGCCCAACTATACAGTATAGGCGTGAAATACACAATAATAGGACACCAAGAATTAAGAAGATTTCATAATGAAGACAATCAGGTAATAAATAAAAAAATAAAACAATTATTAAAAAATAATATAATACCAATTCTGTGTGTGGGTGAAATAGAAAAAGAAAAAAAAGAAGTAATATTAGAAAAGATAAAAAAAGATATAAAAGAGGCTGTAGTGAATATAGAAAAAGAAGAACAAGAAAAAATAATATTAGCTTACGAACCAGCTTGGGCTATAGGTGGAAATATTACAGATGATTTAGAAAAAATAGAAGAAATGATAAAAGAAATCAAAAAATACCTTCCAAACAATAAAATAATTTATGGAGGGGGATTAAATTTAGAAAATATAAAATACTTAAAAGAAATTTCAGAAATAGAAGGATTTTTATTAGGAAGTATAAGCTTAGATGTGTCTATGATAAACAGACTTTTACAAGAACTTGAAACATAGTTCTTTTAGTTTACATAATTTTACTGAGTCGACAAAACTTGTCAAAATATGCCTCTATTAAACTTGTATAAATTGTTATATAATGATCTTGCGTGGTAGTACATGAAAGGAGAATTATGGAAAGAACAAGGGTACTAATGATAGATGATAATATCGAATTAGTAAAAATGGTAAAAGAATATTTTAATAAACACGCAGTATCAGATATTAAAATAGTTTTAGAAGCAAATAATGGGGAAGAAGGCTTTAATTTAATAGAAAAGAGACAAGAGGAATATGACCTAATATTATTAGATTTAGTTATGCCAAAAAAAGATGGAAAATCAGTTCTAGAAAGTATGAAAAAGAAGAATATTGATAAGAAGGTAATTGTACTTACATCATATAATAGTCCAGAAATGATTAGAAAAACATCTGAACTTGGTATCAGTTATTTTATACTAAAACCATTTGAATTAAAAGAATTAGAAAATGTAATAGAAGAGGTAACGAATAAAGCATCCTTTGGCAATAAATCAATAGACCTTTATCATAATAATTTACAAATATCTATAACAAAAATATTACATGAATTAGGAGTACCATCTCATATTAAAGGATATCAATATATAAGAGATGGAATACAAATGATTTATGACAATCCAGAAATAGTAGGTGGTATTACAAAAGAACTATACCCAGATGTTGCAAAAAAATACAATACAACAGTATCTAGGGTAGAAAGGGCAATACGCCATGCTATAGAAGTAAGCTGGAATAGAGGAAATTGGGATCTAATGGAAGAAATATTTGGACATAGTGTTGATATAGATAAAGCTAAACCAACAAATTCAGAATTTATTGTCACAGTAGCAGATAAACTAAGATTAGAATACCATCAACAAGCATTGATATAAGATCAATGTTTTTTTATAGAAGATAGAAAAAATTAAAAAGAATGCATAAAAGTATGAACACAAATATCCTATTAAATATAGTATTTAAATCAAAAATAAATTTATACAAATAAAAGAATACACTAAAATCCTAATGCATAATGCATACAAAAAATATTAAGTATACCTAACCATCCAAAAATTAGATATACCTTTTTATTATATAGTAGGTACTAAAACCTTATACAGAATAATAAAAAGAAAAACACAGTAAGAAAATGGAACATTTTAATACAACTTTATTGACTGAGTATCAAAAAAAATATATAATTAATTAAGAAAGATGGTAGGAGGTAACAATTTATGGAACGAAAGATAATTAATTTTCTAAAAAAATGGAAAACGGATTTAGTTCGAAAACCACTACTCATATATGGACCAAAACAAATAGGAAAAACTTATACAATATTAGAATTTGGAGAAAAAGAATATAAAAATACAATCTACTTTAATACAGATAACAATGAACAACTAATAGATCTATTTAAAAAAGAGAAATCTCCTGATAGAATTATTATGAACCTAAGCTTAATTGCAGGACAAACAATATTAGAAGAAGATACACTAATAGTATTAGATAATGTAAATGAAAACGAAATAGTAAAAGGAATAAAATTATTTAATAGTAAACAAAAATACCATATTATAATGATATCTTCAAGAAGAGAAAATCTAAATATTTTTAAAGGGGAAGAATTACAATTTAAAGGAATGTATGGACTGGATTTTGAAGAATACTTATGGGCTAGAGGCGAAGAGGATCTTGCACGCCTAATAAGAGAATCCTTTGAAAAAAGAAAAACATGTCCCTTTCATAAAATGGCTCTAGATAGATTTCAAGAATATATTTTAACAGGATCTCTTCCAGAAATAATAGAAGAAAATATAAAAGGAAAAAGTGAAAATTATATGGACGCTAGAAAACAAAAAATACTAGACACATATAAAAAAGAACTAGCAAATAACAAAAATTTAATTGACATAGAAAGAAGTCTTGCAGTTTTAAACTCTATTCCTAATCAATTAAAAAAAGACAATAAGAAATTTCAATATGGATTACTAGGTTTTGGTAGAAGGGCAAAAGAGTATGCCAATGCCATAGAAAGTTTAGTAAACAATCAACTAGTCTATAGAAGCTATAAAATAAAAGAGATCAAATCTCCTTTAAGTAGTTGTAGAGAAAAAGATAGTTTCAAACTATATATGAATGATGAAGGAATATTATATTCAATGTTGCATCTTACAAAAAGAGATTTACTAACAAATGAAAAACTCAAAGAAACACTTTATGAAAATCATATAGCAAAAACATTAGCAGAAGGAGGCTATCCTTTATATTATTATCAATCAGAAGGAAAAGCTGAAGTGAATTTTGTTATTCAAAATAGAATGGGAAAAATTATACCAATAGAACTTACAACAATTTCCAATTCTAAGGCAAAATCCCTATCTGTATTTATGAAAAAGTTCACATGTCTAGAAGCATATCGTATCACAGAAAATAATTTTTGTACCAAAAAAGAAATAAGATATATACCAGTATATGCTATCTTTTGTTTAAACGATAAAAAAATATAAGGAGAATCATATGAAGCAAAAAATACTACTTACAATATTAGATGGATATGGTCTAAGAAAAGAAGAACATGGAAATGCAGTAAATCAAGCAAATAATAAAACATTCAATGAACTATGGAGAAAATTTCCTCATACAACACTTATAGCATCAGGAGAAGAAGTAGGTCTACCAAATGGTCAAATGGGAAATAGTGAAGTAGGACATATGAATATAGGAGCAGGTAGGATTATTTATCAACCTTTGGAAAGAATAAATAAAAGTATAAAAGATAAGACCTTTTTTCAAAATAAGGAAATATTAAAAATAATGGAACATACAAAAGTAAATCACTCTAAACTGCATATAATGGGCCTAATCAGTGATGGAGGTGTACATTCTCATATAAATCATTTAATGGCCTTACTAGAAATGTGTAAAAAAGAAAAAGTAGACAGAATCTACCTGCACTTATTCACAGATGGAAGAGATGTATCGCCTACAAGTGCTTATACTTATATCAGAAAAATAGAAGATAAATTAAAAGAATTGCAACTGGGAAGTATAGCAACAATTAGTGGACGCTATTATGCCATGGACAGAGACAGTAATTATGAAAGACTAAAAAAAAGTTATGATGCCATGGTTCATGGAATCAATAAAGTAGATATAGGTATAGAAGAATATATTCAAAATAGTTATAAAGAAAATATCACAGATGAATTCTTGATACCAGCGGTCTTTGATGAGACAGGTAGGATTGAAGAACAGGATGGAATAATAACATTTAACTTTAGAAAAGATAGACTAAGAGAAATTTTAACTGCCTTAACAAACAAAGATTTTAAAGAGATGGAAGTAGTAAAGTTTAATAATATAAAAACAGTAACGATGTTTCCAGTTACTTTAAGTGTGAAAGCAAAAGCTGCTTTTTTAGACGAAGAATTAACAAATACAATAGGAGAATATCTAGAAAGCAAAGGATTAAGTCAATTGCGTATTGCAGAAACAGAAAAATATGCACATGTAACCTTCTTTTTTGATGGTGGAAAAGAAATAGATTATCCTCACGAAAAGAAAATACTAATCCCTTCACCTAAAGTAGCAACCTACGATTTAAAACCAGAAATGAGTGCAAAAGAAATAACAGATATCTTATTAAATGAACTAGAAAAATATGATGTAATCATACTAAACTTTGCAAATGGAGATATGTTAGGTCATACAGGAGTAGTACCCGCTGCCATAAAAGGCATAGAAACTGTGGATAAATGTTTAGAAAAATTATACCAAAAGATAAAAGAACTAGATGGACTTATGATTATAACAGCAGATCATGGAAATTGTGAAGAAATGCTTGATAAGAATGATAACCCTGTAACAAGTCATACAACCAATCTAGTACCATTTATTGTAACAAAAGAAAATATCAAGTTAAAAGAAGGAAAATTAGCAGATATAGCCCCAACAATACTAGATTTACTAAATTTACCTATTCCAAAAGAAATGACAGGAAACACTCTTATAGAAAAATAATTTTATCCACAATTACTGTGGATATTTTTTGTTGCACTAGAAAGATAGCAGTTTTATAATAAGAAAAAAGAGGTGATTCCATGGAAAAAAGAATTATATTTCACATAGATGTAAACAATGCTTTTTTATCATGGACAGCTGTACATAAATTAAAAAGTGGAGAAAAATTAGATATTAGAAACATACCCTCTGTAATAGGAGGAGACGAGAAAACAAGACATGGAATTGTTCTTGCTAAAAGTCCAGTTGCTAAAAAATTTGGGATAAAAACTGCTGAAACCTTATATTCAGCAAGAAAAAAGTGTCCAAATTTAAAAGTTTTCCCATCAGAGTTCGATTGGTACTATGAACAATCAAACAATATGTATAATTATCTTTGCACCTACACACCCATAATAGAAAGATTTTCAATTGATGAATGTTTTCTTGATCTAACAGGAACCTCTCTTTTATACAAAAACTATGAAGAACTCGCATACAAGATAAAAGATGATATAAAAAAACAATTTGGTTTTACGGTAAATGTTGGGATTGGAAATAATAAACTTTGTGCTAAGATGGCATCAGACTTCGAAAAGCCAGATAAAGTACATACACTATATAAAAAAGAGATACAAGATAAAATGTGGCCCCTTCCTATAGAAGATTTATTTATGGTAGGTAAGAAAACATCTCAAATACTTAGATCATTAAATATAAATACAATAGGAGACTTAGCAAAAACAGAAGAGAATATACTAAAAAAACATTTTAAGAATCAAGCAAGAGTGTTAATAGAGTCAGCAAATGGTCTAGATGAAAGTAATGTGGCCACTAGAAGTCCCAAAAATGAAAGCATAAGTATATCAGAAACACTCCCCTTTGATTGCAGTGATTATGAGAAATTAAAAGAAATTCTTTTTAGACAAACAGAAGAGCTAACAAGAGCATTAAGAGAACAAAAACAATATGCTAAAACAGTAGCGGTAACTTATAAAAATGCAAATTTTAGTAGTTATTCACATCAAGAAAAGTTAAATCATCCACAAAACTCCACATCTGAAATATATATAAAAGTATTAGAAATACTAAAATCAAGCTGGAAAGAAGATTCAATTCGCAATATAGGAGTAAGATTAAGTGATTTAACCAAAAATAGAATATCTCAGTTATCTATATTCGCATCTGAAAAAACATATATTGAACAAGATGATTCTATACAAAAGACAATAGATGACATAAATAAAAAATATGGTTCAACAAGTATTATTCCAGCATCAATCAAAATAATAGGCAAATCCAATAAACATAAAAAAACAAAGGAAAAAGAAAAAGAGAGCAATTAAGAAATGCAGAATGTTTAAATTGTATAGAATATAAAAAACAAGTATAAATCGAGCCCATAAAAATATTTATAAAAAAATAAAAGAGAAAAGCGACTAAAAAAGATTAAGGACTAGAAAATTAAAATTTGAGATTTATTAGTGATAGAAATTATATTTTTAGAAAAGAACAAAGTAGAAATTAAAAATATGCTATAGAAAAATGCAAAATCTATTGATTTTTTTACAATTTATATGCTAAAATATGAACTGTGTGGTGGCTTAGATGTGTAAGGTTGCTGATACACCAGGTAAAGTTGTAGATTAAAATCAGGTTATTTACACGGAGCAAGCCTATACTAGATATAGACGAAGGGAGGACTTTAAATGCAGACAGAAAAAATGCGCATCAAACTTAAAGCTTATGATCATAAAGTATTAGAAAATGCAGTAAAGAAGATTGTTGAAACAATAAAAAGATCAGGTGGGAATATGTCAGGACCAGTTCCACTACCAACTGAAATTGAAAAATTCACAATTTTAAGAGCTGTACATAAATATAAAGATTCACGTGAGCAATTTGAAATGCGTACACACAAAAGACTAATCGATGTTAAAAAGCCAAGTAAGGAAACAGTAGAGGCACTAACTCACTTAGACTTACCAAGTGGAGTAAACATTGAAATTAAAATGATTTAAAAATAGGAGGAAAATATGAAAGGAATCTTAGGTAAAAAAATTGGAATGACTCAAGTATTTACAGAAGAAGGTAAATTAATTCCAGTAACTGTTATTGAAATAGAACCAAATGTAGTAACACAAATCAAAACAGTAGATAAAGATGGTTACGATGCAATTCAACTTGGTGCACAAACAGTAAGAGAAAAAGTAAGTAACAAACCAAAAATGGGTCATACAAAGAAAGCAAATACTGAACCTAAGCGCTTCTTAAGAGAAATTAGAGGAGTAGATGTAACAAATTACACATTAGGTCAAGTAGTAGATGCAAGCATCTTTGAAGAAGGAGAAATAGTTGACGTTACAGGAACAAGCAAAGGAAAAGGTTTCCAAGGTGTTATCAAACGTTATAATCAATCACGTGGGCCTATGGGACATGGTTCTCAGTACCATAGAGGAGTGGGTTCATTAGGTACAATGAGACCTATGCATGTACTAAAAGGAAAAAAACTTCCTGGACAAATGGGTAATGTAAAAAGAACGGTTCAAAATCTTGAAATTATTCAAGTAGATATGGAAAACAATTGTCTTTTAGTAAAAGGTAACGTTCCAGGAGCAAAAAAATCTTTAGTTCTTATTAAGACAGCTGTAAAGATGCCAGAAAAGAAAAACGAAAAAAAGAACTTAATTAGCTATAAAGAAGAAGCAGTAGTAGAAAGTACACCAATAGCAAATACTGAAACAGAAACAGTAGAAAACGCAGAATAATCATCACAGATTAATAAAAATAAATTAAAAAGTGATGAAAGGAGGAAATAAGGATGAAAAAAGTAGATCTTTTAAACCTTAAAGGTGAAAAAGTTAAGGAACTAAAACTAAATGAAAATGTATTTGATATTACCCCAAATGATAAAGTTCTATATGATGCAATTATACTTTCAAGAGCATCATTAAGACAAGGAACTCATAAAACAAAAAACCGTTCTGAAGTAAGAGGCGGTGGTAGAAAACCATGGCGTCAAAAAGGAACAGGGCGTGCTCGTCAAGGCTCAATTAGAGCAGTTCAATGGGTAGGTGGAGGAAGATATGGTACTCCAGTCCCAAGAGATTATAGTAAAAAACAAAATAGAAAAGAAAGAAGACTAGCATTACTTTCTGCATTAACAGAAAAAGCCAATGAAAAAGAATTAATAGTAGTAGATAATCTTACATTATCTACACCAAAAACAAAAGAAATGTTAGCACTATTAAAAACATTAAATATAGAAGATAAAAAAGTACTAATGATTGTAAAAGAATTAGAAGAAAACACAATTTTAGCATCAAGAAATCTTCAAAATGTAATCTTAATAACAGCTGATGAAATCAATGTTTTAGATTTAGTAGCAACAAATGCTGTTTTAATAACAGAAGAGGCGCTAAATAGTATAGAGGAGGTGCTTAAATAATGGATACAAAATATTTAGATATAATCAAAGCACCAGTAATTACTGAAAAATCACAGATTGAAAAAGAAAATGGGAAATATACATTTAAAGTAGATCCAAAAGCAAATAAAACTGAGATTAAGCTTGCAATTGAAAAAATATTTAATGTAAAAGTTGTGGATATAAAAACAATCAATGAAAAGCCTAAAAAGAAAAGAGTTGGTCGTTATACAGGACTTACCAATCGTTCTAAAAAAGCGGTTGTAACATTAGCAGAAGGCCAAACAATAGAACTTGGTTAGAAAGGAGAATTAAACTATGGCAATAAGAAATTATAAACCTACTACACCAGGTCGTAGAAAAATGAGTACATTAATTAATGAAGAAATAACAAAATCTACTCCTGAAAAAAGTTTAACAGTAACTCTACCAAAGAAAAGTGGACGTAATAACCAAGGAAAAATTACAGTTCGCCATCAAGGTGGAGGAGTAAAAAGAAAATATCGTATTATTGATTTTAGAAGAAATAAGCACGATATACCTGGAAAAGTAGCAAGTATTGAATACGATCCAAATAGAACAGCAAATATTGCACTAATAAATTATGCAGATGGAGAAAAAAGATACATTATCGCTCCAAAAAATTTAAAAGTAGAGGACAAAATTATAGCAGGAGAGAATGTAGATATAAAGATTGGAAACGCTTTACCACTAATGAATATTCCAGTAGGTACATTAGTTCATAATATTGAACTTAGACCAGGAAAAGGTGGAGAACTTGCAAGAAGTGCAGGTAGCTCTGCTCAAATATTAGGACGTGAAGATGGTTATGTTATGCTACGTTTATCTAGTGGGGAACAAAGAAAAGTCTTAGGAACTTGTATGGCTACAATAGGAGAGGTTGGAAATGAAGATTCATCTCTTGTAAAACTTGGAAAAGCAGGACGTAAACGTCACATGGGTATTCGCCCTACAGTTCGTGGTTCTGTTATGAACCCTAATGACCATCCACATGGTGGTGGTGAAGGACGTGCTCCAGTAGGACGCAAAGCGCCAGTAACACCGTGGGGTAAACCTGCATTAGGACAAAAGACACGTAAGAAAAAACAATCTGATAAGTTAATAATGCGTCGTCGTAATAGTAAATAGGAAAGGATGATTGAAAAATGGCTAGAAGTTTAAAAAAAGGGCCTTATGTATTTGAAAGATTACTAAAAAAGGTTCAAAAACTAAATGAATCTGGAAAAAAAGAAGTCATTAAGACATGGTCACGCCGTTCCACTATTTATCCTGATTTTATAGGACATACATTTGCAGTTCACAACGGTAAAGAGTTTATTCCCGTTTATGTAACTGAAGATATGGTAGGAAAAAAATTAGGTGAATTTGCATTAACCCGTAAATGTGGTGGACATGGACAAGACAAGAAAAAGTAAAAATTGATGACTAGGAGGGAAATATATGGAAGCAAGAGCAATTGCAAAATCAATTCGTATATCACCTATTAGAACAAGAATAACAATTGATTTAATACGTGGTAAGAATATTGATGAAGCACAAGCCATCTTAAGTAATATAAATAAAAAATCAGCAAGAATTATAAAAAAAGTTCTAGACTCTGCTATAAGTAATGCTGTAAATAATAACGGAGCAGATAGAAATACTTTATATATAAAAGAAGCAAGAGTAGATGCTGGTCCTGTTATGAAACGTCATTTCTTTGATTCACGTTCTCATATCGGACATAGAGATAGAAGAACTAGTCACATTATAATAGTAGTGGCTACAAAATAAAGATAGGAGGAAAATCACATGGGACAAAAAGTTAATCCTAATGGACTTAGACTTGGCATTAATAAAGATTGGGAAGCAAAGTGGTATGCTGATAAAAAAGATTTTTCCAAGAACTTATTAGAAGATATTGAGATTCGAAAATATTTTGATGAAAACTTGAAAAATGCAAGTATTGCCAAAATAGAAATCGAAAGAACCTCTAAAAGATGTGAAGTAACAGTTCATACTTCTAAACCTGGTGTAATGATTGGAAAAGGTGGAGAAGAAATAGAAAAATTAAAGAAAAAGCTTTCTAAATTAACTGGTGAAAATATTCAAATTTCCATTGTTGACATTAAGAAAGCAGATATAAATGCACAATTAGTAGCAGATTCTATAGCAAATCAAATAACAAATAGAGCATCATTCCGTATGGCTCAAAAACGTGCTATAAGAAATGCTATGAAAGCAGGTGCAAAAGGAATTAAAACACAAGTATCTGGAAGACTTGGTGGAGCAGATATGGCTCGTAGTGAAGGATACACAGAAGGAACAATTCCACTACATACTTTAAGAGCAGATGTAGACTATGCCACATCAGAAGCAGACACAACATTTGGAAAAATAGGTGTTAAAGTATGGATATATAAAGGAGAAATTTTAGCAAGCAAGAAGAATAGAAACAATCACGAGGGAGGTAAATAATTATGTTAATACCATCAAGAACAAAATATCGTCGTGTTCATAGATTACCTCACGAAGGACATTCCCGCGGTAATACAACACTAAGTTTTGGAGAATATGGACTACAGGCTAAAGAGGGAGCTTGGATTACAGCTAACCAAATAGAAGCAGCGCGTATAGCTATGACACGTTATATGAAACGTGGTGGAAAAGTATGGATCAATATATTCCCACATATGCCATTAACAAAAAAACCTATTGGTACTCGTCAAG
>JAAWCL010000183.1 GCA_022793235.1 Bacilli bacterium
ATAAAGAAGAAGAATTGATTGAAAATGAAACTATGTGTAAATTCGGAAATTCCGAATTTAGTGATAAACCAACTAATTACTATAATTTAGATGTTATTATTAGTGTAGGTTATCGTGTTAAAAGCAAAAATATTGTTCTTTTTAGAAAATGGGCAGATCAACAAATATTAAGATATATATTAAGTCAATCTTATTAATAATATAGGAGAAATCATATGATTAAAGAAAAAAACGAAATTATTTTATTTGAAAATCAAGAAGTTAAGCTCGAAGTAAATATGCAAGATGAGACTGTTTGGTTAACACAAGAACAAATGAGTAAGTTATTTGGAAAGGCAAAATCAACAATAAATGAACACATTAAAAATATTTATAAAGAAGAAGAATTGATTGAAAATGAAACTATGTGTAAATTCGGAAATTCCGAATTTAGTGATAAACCAACTAATTACTATAATTTAGATGTTATTATTAGTGTAGGTTATCGTGTTAAAAGCAAAAATGGTGTTTTATTTAGAAAATGGGCAAATAAAGTTCTAAAAGATTATATGATTCAAGGATATGCTGTTAACAAACAGCGTCTAGAATATTTAGAAAAAACAGTGAAGTTAATAGATATAGCAACTCGAATAGATGAAGACTTACACAGTAATGAGGCAATGGAAATTATTAAAGTAATAAATGAATATTCTAATGCTCTTACTCTATTAGATGAATACGATCACAGAACTTTAATAAAACCAAAAGGAACAATAAAGAAAGATAGTATAATAGGATATCAAAATTGTTTAGATATCATTAATCAAATGAAATTCAAAAATGATAGTGAATTATTTGGACTAGAAAGAAATGAAGGACTCGAAAGTATAATAAATAATGTATTTCAATCTTTTATGGGAAATGATGTCTACCCTACTATTGAAGAAAAAGCTTCTAATTTTCTATATTTAATCGTTAAAAATCATGTATTTATAGATGGCAATAAAAGAATTGCTGCTACTCTATTTATTTACTTCTTGCAATTTTATAATATTCTTTATAAAAATGATAGAAGAATCATAGATAATAATACTCTTGTGGCTATCACACTTTTAATTGCAGAATCTAATCCAAATGAAAAGCAAATTTTGATAGATTTAATTATGAATTTCTTAAATTAAAAAAAGACCTCGTACTGGAATACGAAGTCAATAGTACAGAAATAAAAATGTCCCTGACAAGACTTTCTTTTTCTGTACTCTAATTATAAATGATTAAAATAAAAAAATCAATAAGGAGAGTGATAAAAAATGGCAAATAAAAGATATCCTGGTGTGTATCCAGATAAAGATGGAACATATTATATAAAACCTAGAATTAAAGATGTTTTCGGAAAAACAAAACAAACAACTATTCGCGGTTTTAAAACCCAAAAGGAAGCATCTGAAACTAAACAAGAAATGCAAAATAAAGTAACAATGGCTGAATCTAGTTATGTAAGTTATGAGCAAGTATTTAAAGAAAATTTGGAATTTAAACTTCAAAAAGGAAAAATAGGAAAAAGTACATATAATTCTTGTTTAGGAAGAAACACTTTACACATTCTTCCTGAAATAGGAAACATTAATATATACAATCTAACTGCGGAAAATTATAAAAACCTACAAATAAAACTAAAAGATAAAGGGCTTAATATTAGGACTATCAACGGTTTACATTCGGATGTTGTATCTACTTTAAAGTATGCTACTCTATTCTATAAATTAGAATACAATGTGGCAATGATGATAGGTCCACTCTATAAAGATAGAGACAATATCAATAGCTTTACTACATTAGACGATATGAAAAAGATTGATAAAGAAAATTCTTTATCTCCTGAAGAATGGGAAAAAATGATTAAAATTTTTGAAACCAAAATTCAAAATACTAAT
>JAAWCL010000024.1 GCA_022793235.1 Bacilli bacterium
ACTATATTAATTATTATAATTATGATAGAATAAAAGTGAAATTAAAAGGACTGTCCCCTATAAATTATAGGTTACAATCCTCTATTTAATAACTATTTATAAACTGTCCAATTTTTGGGGTTCAGTTCAATCTAACTATCTAATAATAATATTTAGAATATAGATGACTAAATGTCAATTGTATAGTATAATGAGAGACGAAATGAAGTAGGTGATTTCAATATGCAAATAACAGAAATAGGTACAAATAAAAACAGAAAAAATCATGAAAAAGAAATATTGTATTATGTTAATTATCCAGATTATGTAAAAGGAAGAAATTATTACAAAAACTATATTACTTTAAAATCAAAAGAAAGAGAAGAAACTAGCACAACATTTTATTTTGATGTAGAATCAGAAAGAACTTATGAACATTATGATTGTAATATAAGCGTAAATAAAAAAGGAGAAATAATAGATCACGAATGTACTTGTATGCAGTTTGCCTCTTACGAAAGTTGTAAACACCTAGCAGCCTGTCTTTATAATTACCAAGATGAAATATTTATTCATGAAATAGATGATAAAGAATTAGAAAATATAACAAAAAAAGTTTTCAAGTTTTTCACCGATAATAAAGAAAAAGCAAAAGTAAAAAGAAAGTTAAATTTAAAAATAAATATAACAACTGAAACAAACTTTAATTATGAAAATGATACAGGAATGATAGCCCTAGAAATAGGAGAAAAAAAATTATACAAATGTAGTAAACATAAACTAACAAATCTTTTAGATGCCATAGAAAGGGAAGAAGAATTTTATATAGGAAAACTTTTCACGTATACTCCTACAGAACATTACTTTAGTGAGGAGGACAAAGAAATAATAGAGGATCTTCAAGCTCTAAAAGAATCATCTCGTTATGGTTATCAGCCAATGACTTTAAAAAGAAATAGTATAAAAAAATTTCTAAAAAAATTAGATAAAAAAGAATTTATATTAAATGGTTACACAATCAAAAAAATAGAAAACAAATATCCTCTACCAACTACTTTAAATAAAAGAAATGATAAATATAGCCTCTCCTTTAATAATATAGAGGATATAGAAATCATTACAGGAGATTTAGAATACATCCAAATAAATGAATACCTATATCATTTAAACAAAAAAGATAGAGAGTTACTTCAAATTGTATTAGAAAATGATTTAGAAAATATGATTTTTTCTAAAAAAGATATTTCAGAATTTTCTAAAAGCATTTTACCCACTATTAAAAATCAAATAGAAATAAATGAAGAAATAACGGATATAATATTATCAAAAGAACCCATACCTAAGATATATTTTGATTTGTATAGAAATAGAATTATATGTAATTTAAAATTGGATTATGAAGGAAATACAATTGACTACTTTGACAAAGAAAGTAATATTTTAAGAGATGATGAATTTGAATCGAAAATAATAGAAGAATTATATACCTATAATTTTGAAATGGTAAAGAATCAAATTAAGATAGAAGAATTAGAAGATATAGCTTATTTTTTAGAAGAAGGATTAGAAAAATTAGCAGAAAACTATGAGACTTATACTTCAGAAAAACTAAAAAATATCAATATTATTAAAAATAGTAATATAAAAGCAACATTCTCAATAGGTCAAGATAATATAATGAGCTATAACTTTGATTTAGGAGATATAAAAGAAGATGAAATTGTAAATATATTTGAATCTCTAAAAAACAGAAAAAAATATTTTAGACTAAAAAGTGGGGATATCATAAATTTGGAAGAAGATAAAGAATTAAAGGAACTTCAAAATCTAGCAGAAGAGATGAATATCAAAGAAAAAGACATGGTAGAAAAAGAAGGAACGATACCAAAATATAGAGCCATTTATTTAGATAGTCTAAAGAAGAAAAAATATCATATTATCAAAACAAATAATCTTTTTGATGAATTAATAGAAAAATTCAATACATATAAAGATACAAAAGTAAAATTATCAAAAAAAGAAAAAGAGCTATTAAGAGATTATCAACTAGAAGGAGTAAAATGGCTATACAATATTGAACAAACAGGTTTTGGAGGAATACTAGCAGATGAAATGGGACTAGGAAAATCTATACAAACGATTTATTTTATAAAAGAATTATTAAAAGAAAATAAAAATTATAAATTTTTAATCGTAGCACCTACCTCACTGACTTACAATTGGGAACAAGAGTTTGATAAATTTGAACCAAACATAAAATACAAAGTACTAGCAGGATTAAAGAAAAAAAGATTGGAAGAGGAAACTAAGATAGAAAAAACAAATGTACTCATTACCAGTTATGGACTTTTAAAAGAAGATAAAGAATTTTTTCAAAATATAAATTTCAAAGTAATGATAATAGATGAAGCACAAAATATAAAAAATAGTAATACAGCTATTACCAAAACAGTAAAAAGTATAAATGCAGAAACCAAACTAGCACTAACAGGAACTCCAATAGAAAATTCAACAATAGAACTTTGGAGTATATTTGATTATATTATGCCAGGATTTTTAGGAAATATAGACACCTTTGAGAAAAGATACAAAGTAAGAGAATTTGATGAAGACACAAATAAAAATTTAGAAAGCTTAAATAATTTAATTACGCCATTCGTACTTAGAAGAAAGAAAAAAGATGTAATAAAAGACTTACCAGATAAAATAGAAAATAACATTTATATTGAACTAACAAAAGAACAAAAGAAAATTTACGTAGCAGAATTAGAAAGAGTAAACAAAGAAATAAACAAAATATTAGCAGGAGAAGGAATGAAAAAAGCAAGGTTTTTAATACTACAGCTCCTAACAAAATTAAGACAAATATGCATAGATCCAAGAATACTATATGCAAACTATAAGGGTGGAAGTGGTAAAATGGAGGAATTTGTAAAAACAGTAAAAGAAGTAATTGAAAACGGTCATAAAATATTAGTTTTTACAAGTTTTAAAACAGCTCTTTCCCTAGCTAAAGAGGAATTAAATAAAAATAATATTACATCTTATACAATAGATGGTTCTGTTGCAAGTAAGAAAAGAATTGAACTAGTAGATAAATTTAACACAGATAATACAAATGTATTTTTTATCATGTTAAAATCAGGTGGAACAGGACTAAACTTAACGAGTGCTGATGTGGTGATTCATCTTGACTTATGGTGGAATCCCCAAGCAGAAAATCAAGCCACAGATAGAGCACATAGAATAGGACAAAAAAATGTAGTAGATGTAATAAGATTTATCACTAAAGGAACAATAGAAGAAAAGATACTTGATTTACAAAACAAAAAGAAAATACTAAGTGATAAACTAATAGATGCAAATAGTGGTGACAATACATTCTCAAAATTAACAGAACAAGATATCAAAGAACTTTTATCCTTCGAAAATAAAGAAGAAGCTTAATCTCTAATAAAACATAGAAAAAGCAACCAAATTTATACAAAAAGATAACGATAATCGGTATTGCTACCAATAATATTTGTAATATAATTTTGGTGGAGGTGGAAAGAATGAAGTTTTGCGATAAACTCACCAAACAAAGAAAAAACAATAATTTAAGTCAAGAACAATTAGCAGAAAGGTTAAATGTTTCAAGACAAGCCGTTTCAAAATGGGAATTAGGCTCATCCTATCCAGATATGGAAAAAATAATTCAATTAACAAAAGTACTAAATTGTACCTTAGAAGATCTATTAGATGATGGTACAATAAATCAAGGAGCAAGTTCTGGGAAGCTAAATATAAATACTTGTTTCCAAGATTTACTGTCTTTTATTACAAAAACATATAATATGTTTTGTAGTATGACTCTAAAAGAAAAATTAAAATGCTTAATAGAAATGTTTATTTTAGGAATCATTTTATTGATAGTTTTTGCAGTAGCTGATGCTTTAATTCAAAGTTTAATACTAGACTGGTTATGGCAAATTCCTAAGATAGGAGAATATTTGATAGGAATATTAAATAACCTAGTAATAATAATATTTATAGCATTAGCTCTAATCGTATTTATCCATATTTTTAAAATCAGATATTTAGATTACTTTATTACTATAGAAGATAGT
>JAAWCL010000184.1 GCA_022793235.1 Bacilli bacterium
CCTACTGAATTAATATAGATATAAATATCATCCGTATTAACAGAATCTAAATACAATAGTCGCTTCATCACTTCTGCGGATGTTGTCTTATTAATTTCATCATTGATCATAATAATTCTATTTTCTAATAATTTTTCTTCTATCATCTTAAACACCTACAAATCCCATTTTGACACAATTTACTTTTTCTTTTAATTTAACATCTGAAACCGTAATAACAAAGTTTTCATTTTTAAGTTTACGATTCGCATGATTAATAATGATCTTTTGTACATACTGTTCACAAAATCTAGCATTTCCAAAATCTTTTTGTTGCTTATGAAGTTCAATAACCTTCTTCATCTCTACTTTTGCCTTTGCATCCACCTTCAAATGATACTTAGCAAGTTTTTTTTCAATAATTTCTATTAATTGTTCTGTTTTATAATCATCAAAATAAATTTCCTTAGCAATTCTTGATTTAATCCCTGGATTTGTTTCATAAAGTTTTCTCATCTCTCTTGGATATCCAGCAAAAATAACTACATGTTCTGGATCTTCTAAATATTTAATGAGTTCTACAATCGCTTCTTTCATATATGGCGAATTATCCCCTTTATAAGAATCATTATTAATGAGATAAGCTTCATCGATAAATAAAATTCCATTCTTTGCTTCATTAAATATTTTCCTAGTTTGCTCTTTCGTATGCCCCACAAATTGTCCCATTAAATCAGTTGGGATGATCTCTTTCACTTTATTTTCTTTAATATATCCTAAATGATATAAAATATCAGCATACATTCTTGCAACTGTAGTCTTACCAGTCCCAGGATTTCCTAAGAAAAACATATTTAAATACGTCTGGTCTAAATCTACTTTTTTACGAAAAGACAAATAATTTTTTAAAGATTCAATTTCTTCTTTTACCACATCAAGTCCAACAAGATCATCAAAATTTGCTTCTTGCAAAGGTTCTACTTTTTCTTCCTCTTCCTTCTCTTTTTGATTTAAAAACTGAAAACACTCCTGACTAACAACATCACAATCTAGTAATATTCTTTTCTTACAAGACCATTCAAATAAGTTAGTAGCACAAGCTGCTTTATTATCATACTCTTCTAAATATTCATCTACGACTTTCTCTA
>JAAWCL010000185.1 GCA_022793235.1 Bacilli bacterium
ACCAGGTTCTACTTTTAAAATGGTAACAGCAATTGCTGGATTAGAATCAGGAGTAATAAACTTAAAAACTACTATAAATGATACAGGTGTTTACACAAAGTATAGAGATTATCAACCTCGTTGTTGGATTTATACAGATACCCATAGAGGACATGGATACTTAAATGTTTCAGGAGCTATCGAAAAATCATGTAACTATTTCTTTTATGATACATCAGATAAAATGGGAATAGATAATTTGGTAAGATTTGCTAGATATTTTGGATTGGGTTCAAAAACAGGAATTGAACTACAAAGCGAAACAGCTGGAGCTCTAGCAAGTAAAGAAACATGGTCTAATTTACATCCAAATGAACCTTGGGGACCAGGAAATGCTTTGCAAGCAGCAATAGGTCAAAGTGATAATGAATTTAGTCCTTTGCAAATGGCAAGATATATAAGTATGCTTGCAAATGGAGGAAAAAAGATAGATGTTAGTATTGTAAAAACAATCAGAAATGCAGATGGGTCAGAAGCATCAAAAGAAGAAATTAATAGATTTGTTAACAAAAAGCTGAATTTAGAACAAGATAATACAGAAAACTTAGAAATTAAACAAGAAAATCTAAATGCTATTTTAGAAGGTATGAAATCTGTTACAAGTGATAGTGGTGGTACAGCTTATGTTAGATTTAAAGATTTTGATATTAGCGTTGGTGGTAAAACAGGTTCAGCAGAAGCACCTAATAATAAGGTACATGCTTGGTTTGTTGGATTTGCACCATTTGAAAATCCAGAAATTGCAATTGTTGTAATGGTAGAAAATGGAGGACATGGAAATTATACGGCAGAAGTTGTAAGAGACATTATGGCTGAGTATTTTGGTATGAATACACAAAATATAGAAGAAGATATGAGTGCAAAACCTTATGTAGAAATGATACAATAGTTAATTAAATAAAAATGACATAAAAAGAGAAAAGATATAAATATTTTTTTAGAAAAAACATAGCTAGGGCGACACAATCATGATCTTTTCTTCAAAATATTTATATATTTTCTCTTCTTATTAATAAATTATAAAAAAGGAAATGATGTTAAAATGAAAAATTGTGTTTTTATTAATTTAAAAAAAGATGAGATTGTTATTAAATTAAGTGATGAGGCAAAACAAGAAGAAATTATAGAAGATTTAACTAGGAAATTAGGTGAATTAAAGAAATTATACCAAGATGAAAAAACTCCTATTATGGTAGTAGGAAAAATTCTTAAAAATAAAGAAATTGATGAGATACAAGAGCTTATAAAGAGTAGAATTGATGTAGAAGTTGACTTTGATATGCCAAAGAGTTTAGGATTACATAGTATTAAAAAGACATTTGAAAAAGAAATAGCATTATCAGAAACGACATTTCATAGAGGATCTTTTCGTTCAGGCCAAAAAATGGAGGTAGAAGGAAGCCTAGTAATTATTGGCGATGTAAATTCTGGAGCAGAAGTAATGGCAACTGATAATATTGTAGTATTAGGAGCTTTAAGAGGATTAGCACATGCTGGAGCAAAAGGAA
>JAAWCL010000142.1 GCA_022793235.1 Bacilli bacterium
ATTTATAAATGTAATAAAAGGACAAATGAGTTTAGTAGGACCACGTCCATATTTACCAATGGAGAAAGAAGACATGGCAGAATATTATGATTACATAGTACAAATGAAACCAGGCGTAACAGGACCATGGCAAGTAGCAGGAAGAAATAATTTAGAATTTGGTGACAGATTAGAATTAGACAAAGAATATTGCACAAGAAGAGGAAACAGAAGAGATGTAAGAATATTATTTAAAACAGTATTAAAAGTTGTAAGGAAAGAAGGAGCAATATAGAGTGAATCAAAATAAAATAAAAATAGTAGTGGCAACTCATAAAAAATATGAAATGCCAAAAGATAATATGTATTTACCAGTACAAGTGGGAAAAGAAGGAAAAGATAGCATTGGATATCAAGGGGATAACGAAGGTGAAAACATATCAAATAAAAACCAAAACTATTGTGAACTTACAGGTCTTTATTGGGCATGGAAAAACTTAGATGCTGAATACGTAGGATTATCACATTATAGAAGACATTTTTGCTTGAAAAAGAAAAGCAAAAATGTTTTTGATAATATATTAACATATGATGAAGCTAATGAAATACTAAACTCAACAGACATTATTCTACCAAAGAAAAGGAAGTACTATATAGAAAATTTATATAATCATTATAAACACACATTATATATTGAACCATTAGATGAAACTAGAAAAATAATAGAAGAAAAATATCCAGATTATTTAAATGAATTTGATAAGTTACATACTAGAACTTCGGCACACATGTTTAACATGCTTATTATGAAAAAAGACATATTAAAAGATTATTGCGAATGGTTATATAATATTTTGTTTGAATTAGAAAAAAGAATAGATATATCAAAATATGATGCTTTTCATGCGAGATTTTTTGGAAGGGTATCTGAACTTTTACTTGATGTTTGGATTAATACAAACAATTTAAAATATAAAGAAGTAAAAGTTATTGATATGGAAAATATCAATTGGGTAAAAAAAGGATTTTCCTTTTTAAAAGCAAAATTTGCCAATCAAAAATATGAAAAGAGCTTTTAAAATATTTGAAGAGAGGAATATAGATAAAATGAATATAGGAATAATTTTTGCGGGTGGTTCTGGAAAAAGAATGAATAGCGGAGGAATTCCAAAACAATTTATAAAAATAGATGAGGTTCCGATTATAGTTCATACAATAAATGTATTTGAGGAATGTGAAAAAATTGATTATATTGTTATTTCATGTATAGAATCACATATTGAATATATGACCAAATTAGTTAATCAGTATAAGCTAACAAAAGTGAAATCTATTGTAAAAGGGGGAAAAACAGGACAACAATCTATTTATAATGCATTGGTAGAAGCAAATAAACTTAAAGGTAATGCAGAAAAAAAAATTGTACTAATACATGATGGGGTTAGACCAATAATAGATACTAAATTATTAGAAGATAATATAGAAAGTGTAAAAAGATATGGAACTTCAATTACTTGTGTAACTCAAAAGGAAACAACAATAATATCAGAAAATGGAAGGATAATTGATGATATAACAAACAGAAATAAAACATATATTGCCAGAGCACCACAAAGTTTTTTCTTAGAGGATATATTAGAAGCACATCAAAAAGCTATTGAGAATGATGAATTTGACCTAATTGATTCTTGCTCCATGATGAAAAAATATGGAAAATATAAAAATAATATTAGTATTGTTAATTGTAAATCTGACAATATAAAAATAACAACTCCAGACGATTTTTATATTGCTAAAGCATTAATGAATGCTAAGAAAAATATGGAGATTTTTGGAATTGGAGGAGAAGAATGCAATTATTGAATAAGTGTTATGAAAAGGTAACAAAATTTGTTACTAAAAATAAAGAACTAATATATATAATGCCATTAATTATTTTTGTATTAACTAGTATATTATCAGACAAAACAAATTTTGCAAACAAATTAACAATGCAAATGTCTGTAATTAGGTATATTTGTTTGTTTATTATTTTGATTAAAATAATAATATGTGATATTAGTAAATACAACAAAAAAACTATAATAAAAATATTTTTCTTGGGAATAATTACAACAATAGTTAGTATAATTATTGATTCTAGAATATTAATACAATATCTAATTATTATCATAGGTGCTTATAATATAAAAATTGAAAATATATTTAGAAATATATTAATATTTGAAACAATGCTTGTTTTTTTTATTATAATATTATCAGCTTTGGGGGTAGTTCCTAATTATGTTGTAACTAGAGGAAACACAAGTAATGTTATAAGGAATTCTTTAGGATTTGAATTTGGTACTTATCCAGCAATATTTACGTTTTATCTAACTTTATTATATTTGTATTATAGAAAAGATAAAATAAAAGTATATGAATATATAGTACTGTTTTTTATAAATTTTATAATTTATAGATTGACAGATACAAGAACAGATTTTATATGTTCTGTAATGATTATATTAGCATCATTATTATATTCAAGAATGAAAAATGAAAATATAATAAATAAGATTGCAATTATAACATCTAAGTATATAATGATATTCTTAACATTATTATCCTTGATTTTAACAATTTCATATAATGAGAATAATCCCAATATGAAAAAAATGAATTCCGTATTA
>JAAWCL010000025.1 GCA_022793235.1 Bacilli bacterium
ACACATTTTCACTTTTTCTTTTTCCTATTAAATTTTACCTAAACTCAAATATTATTTTTTTACTCTAATCTTCCTTTAACATTATAATTTTCTAATTTTTTATCCAAATATCTTTAAAAAAAAACAAATAAACTTATTTAACATTACATAAAAAACAATAGAATAATATAACCATCAACTATTGTTTTACCAAAAACAAATAAAAAGTTATCAATTTTTTAATACAATTTCATATACTAGATTAGGACTATACCTACACTAAAAACTTATATAAGAATAGACTATATTAGAAAGTGAAGAGGTGAATTTATGGTTAATAATGATAGTTGTTGTATTGCTAAAATCTTAAAGGTCATTGAGGTACTTCAAAACAATACATCTGATGAACCCTGTGACAATGCTGGCTGTGACAAACCTTTCTTAGGACCAACTAGACATAATAAATGTTACAATACAAGACCAATTACTTTATACACTAGAAACGGTAACTTATTTACAGCAGAATATACAAATAATGGCATAGATACAATCAGTAGCATATTTAGAGTAGAACATGTAGACAATTGTTGCGCAAAGCTTAGAATTTTAGCATACGATACGGCAACACGTACATATAGTGCTACAAATAGTTTCATTACAGTAAATCTAAAATGTATGTGCGTTGTTGCATGCTTAAATGATGTATCACTAGATATTTGTTAAGGAGGTAATTTTATGTGTTGTTGTGATAAAGACGACAATGAAAAAGAAAGAAGTTGCTGTTTACATGACTTATTAAAAGAAATTATAGCACTTCAAAATCAGGATAGAGAAAATCCAAGTTGTGAAGGATGTGATAAACCATTCCTAGGACCTAGTAGAAACTGTGAATGTTATAATACTAGACCACTTAGTTTCTATAACTGTGGAACAGGAGCTCTATGGAACATACAGTACACACAAAACGGAAATACAAATACATCCAATGTATTTAGAATTGAAAAATTAGACAATTGTTGTTGTACCTGTAGAATATTAATTGCTAATGCAAATGGTACATATACTCCAACTAGACAATTCTTTACAATTGATCTAAACTGTGTTAGTGCAGTACAATGTCATCCTGATGTATTTATTGATCTTTGCTAATAACTAAAAAATTCGGTTGAAATTCAATCGAATTTTTTTATTGTAATTGTAAATATTAAGTAAATACATATATAATTTACTATTCATCTATAATAAATAGATTCTAATAATAACGAAATTATATTTTTTCAACCGACTTCCATCACTACCAAACACAGGACCAATATTAGAATAAAAGGCAAAGGAACCAGCAAAGGCTCCATCAGGCCAATATGTACCATGAGACATCCAAGGTTTAATTATATCAATAAAAGAATCCAAATCACCGTAAAATCTTATTCTCTATAATTTTTTCATCTTTTGTAATTATATAACAATTTAAATAAATACAAATTATAGTACTCATACAACCGACTTCCTGTATGAACACCCACAGCACCTGAACCATATGAAAAAGAAGAAACACCTGAACCTATTCCATCAATCCATTGCCCACCACGATACAAAAATGGATTTCTGAAAACAGCAAAAGACAGATAATCACCGTAAAAGCCTATTTCTATAATCTTTACTTATTGTAAATCGATAACAATTCAAGTAAAAGTCAATTATAGTTTTTTAGACAACCGACTTCCATGATAATAATACATAAACCCAGTATCCCTGCTAAAAGCAAAAGCTCCTACAAAGAAACCAAAATGCCAATAACCACCATGGTATGCCCAAAAATCATTCTCGGAAACAAGATAAGACTCATCACCGTAAAAGAAAAAATATATAACATTGTAGTATCATTATAAAATTTTACTTTTTATTAAGTTTTATTCACTTTTTGCTACTACTAAACAGAAAAATACAACCGACTTCCATTACAATTATTAACTGCCCCTATCCAACCATTAAAAGCAATATTTCTAGAATGCATACCAGAATACCATTGCCCACCATGATAAAACCAAGATAAAGCAGAATAAATAAAGTTAACATGACCACCGTAAAAGAAAATTCAAATAACAATTAACATAAAATCTAAACGGCAATATCAATATCTTCTACAATCATACTAGGAGAATGAGCAGAAACATTATCAATTAAGAAGTCATTTCCTATCTCACAAACGTGATTAAATAAATCCAAATAAGAAGTAGTGACAATGACAGGTTTTACCCCACCAACAATCTTCCCATTCTTTACAAGTAAACCATAAGCCTGAAAAGATAAAGAAGGATCATTACTTGTAATAGAAAGCTGACTGATTCTTTCATTAATAATAATACCATTATCAAGTTTTTTTACTAATTCCGAAAAAGACGAATCCCCACTCTTCAAATACATATTACGGGTAGATATACCACCATAATAATTTCCTGTAGCAAAAATATGGTCCTGACTAGCTGTTTTTTGATCCACCAAATAAGTTTTAAGTACTCCATCCTTAACGATTTCCTTATATTGAGTAGATGTCCCCTCATCATCAAAAATTCTATATCCAACAGACTTTTCAGAAAGAGGATCTTCTATAATGGTCACTTTATCAGAAAAAATTTTAGAATCCAATTTCCCTTCCAAAAATGAAGTTTTATTATCAACAATTTTCTGATTAATAAAACTAGGAATCTTATTAAGAATAGTATTCATAATTGTATTTTTAAATAAAACCTTATATTTTCCTGAAGTAATCTCTTGTTCACTACTACCTAATTGCACCTCATCAATTAATCCCCTAATATGATTCTCATAACAAATATCTTCTCCTATACCTGCTAAAACATGTAAAGATCTATACTTTAATTTTCCATTTTGCAAAGCATTTAAGGAAGCTGAAAAACTTTTTACTACAGTACTACTTATAATATCTACACCTAAATCATTTACAATACGAATAGTAGAATACTCAAGTTCTATATTCGTATCCAACTTCCAATTCACATCCAACAACTGAAACAATTTAATATTTTCTTCTATATCCTGATCTATATTTAAAATCACAGAATTAGAAAGTGTATTATTCTTAGAAATATCTGTAAGTATTTCGATCTTTTCATTATCTAAATATTCACCCTTTTCTTTTAATAAAGAAATAACAGTTTCATTTAAATAATTAGATTTTACTTCTACCGTTTTATCACAATAATCAGCATGAATTATATAAAAAGTATTATCTGCATATTCCTTACTTTCCATTTTCCCATCTAGAATAGAACTGCTTATAGACTTTGTCACTTTCTCTGTGATTTGAATATTAAAAAGTAAATTACGATGAGCTAAATCAAAGAAATCCATATATTTTTTATCCATTATTTCTTGCCTCCTATAAGTATTTTAGAAACTTTAATGGTTGGTTCCCCAGCTGTAACAAAAATCATACCACTAATAGAACCACAAAGACCACCTTCAAGTTTTAAATCATCAGAAACCATCTCAATATTAGAAAGTATTTCAAGACAATTTCCCGTTAAAGAAATATCTTTTATTCGCTCACAAATTTTTCCATCTCGAATAATATAAGCTCCTCCTGTAAAGAAATTGAAATCCCCTGTTTCAGAAACAACTGTTCCATGAGATATCTGTTTAACATAAACACCATAAGAAATACTTTTTATAATGTCTTCTTTTTTATCAGTTCCCTTAGCAATATAAGTATTACTCATTCGAGAAGTAGGAGCATAAAGATAAGACTCTCTTCTTCCACAACCATTAGCAGTTTGTCTCATTTTTCCTTCATGAAAACGATCAACAAGATAACCTTTTAAAACCCCCTTCTCAATCAAAATATTTTTATGAGCATATTCTCCCTCATCATCAATAATAGAACTCCCCCATTCTTTCTGTATGGTACCATCATCAACTAAAGTAACTTTATCATTTGCCACTTTTTGACCCAATTTATTTGAAAAAACACTACGATTTGTAGCTACACTCGTAGCTTCAAGTCCATGACCACAAGCTTCATGAATAATCACAGCACCAAAACCATTTCCAATAACAACAGGATAACATCCCCCTTCAAAATACTTCGCATCAAGTTCTTCTATAGCCATCTGACAAGTTTCAAAAACAAAACTTGAAAGAGAAACATCATCTAACATTTCATATCCCTTTTGATAATCTATTCGATTATAATAACTAGTAAGTCTATCCCCTTCTTTTGCATAAACACAAAGTGCAAGCCTTGTTCTAATTTCCTTATTATTTGTAAGAACACCTGTACTATTTGCAACCCTTTTAAAAGCATCATTTTCTATTAAATAAACCTCTACTTGACTAATTTTATTAGAATAAGATCTAGCCATTGTATCAATAGAGTTCAAATATTCAATCTTACTTTTTGTTGTTTTTTTATGATGTTCTATCTCTATATCAAGTTTAGTATCCACTTCTTCTAAAACAACAGATGTATTACGAACTCCAAATAAATGACTACCTAAAGTTTTTGCTAGCTCTAATAAATTTTCCCTAACTAAATTGTTTGTTGAAGAATAATAATATTTCTCTCCATCCAAAATTCGAAGACCAGCACCAATTTTGGTATTTACAACTATATCGTCTAATTTACCATTCGTATAATAATATTTTTTACTAATTGTATCTTCATAATAAACTTCAGAATAATCTGCCCCTGTCTCCAACATTATATTTACTAATTCCTCCATCAATACAGTATCCATAATAGACCACCTTTCATTAGATATCTATTTTATTATAACAAAAAAATGCTAAAAAAAAAATCTTTCGTATTTTTAAGTTTAGGTTTTTTACTTAAAAAAATATCGAATTTCAACCAAAAAACATCTTATAGACAAATTTTAATATTTTTTTCTTCAAATTTTTGATTAAATGCATGTCAATATAGAACATCGTTTAAATGTTCTTTTTTCCT
>JAAWCL010000157.1 GCA_022793235.1 Bacilli bacterium
CGCAGTTACATCAGCCTAATATAAGTAAGCAGAGATTTGAGGCTATATTTCAAACAGCGCAAGGCTTAATTACAGAATTTGCAAATGTAAGAATGCAAGAAAAACATAAAGAAGCAGTTAATAGAAATGGTGATAATATTCCTAGTCTAGACAGTAAAATTAGCATGATCAATGAAATGACAGGAATTGAAGAAAAAGAACAACAGCCCAATAATACAAATTATCCAGAGGTCGGTTTGCCAGGCGGTTATGAAATTAATGAATTTGGGGAAATCATAAGACCAGAGAGACAAAGTGAAAACTTTCAAAAGAATAGTGATATACCAACGTTTGATCCACCTGCGGAGCAATCACTTTCATTTAAGCAAAAGATTGCTAGAATGCTACAAAACAATCAATTACTTATGAAAGTCCCATTTATAAAAAATTTTGCAGAAAAACAATTAAATGTATTACCTCCACCAGTAACAATGCAAAGGATTGTAACAACTGGAACAAGAGAAAGTTTTACAAATTGGCTTTCAAATAATGGGGAATATAGAAATTTACCACCAATTCAAAGAATGTCAGACCCAGAAAAAATAGAAGCGATGAGAAGAAAAATGGAAGAAAAAAGAGTTGGAGAAAATGATGAAAGACAATAATATAAGAAAGAGTTTATATATTATTTTATAAAAGTTGTAAATACTCTATTTAGTAAATAAGTCTTATAAAATACACCAAAGTGCCATATACCTCGGCACTTGTAGGTGTATTTTTTGTATGCCTTATAATTTTTTTAAAATTAGGGGAGAATTTAGTGGGCTTCAGCAATGTATATATAATAGGAGACAAATTTTAGAAAACAACATATTTTAAATTTTATAATAAAAACTGTCTCAATTAAGAAAGGCAGGTGATAAGCTATGCTGCAACAAATAAAACTTAGAAGTGAGTTAAAAAAGTTAGAAAGTATATATGTTTTCTAATAGCTTTATCATGTCGGGAAAGTGTCGACAAAAAATTAACTAAGTAAAATGTAAACAGGAAGTGATACGAATGAATCAAAATAGAGATATACAAATATATTA